>JABCSY010000154.1 GCA_018238625.1 Promethearchaeota archaeon | reverse complement strand
ATACTCATAAAAAAATGTATTGATATAATTTACCGGTAAATTCTACATTTTACTCGTAAAGCTCTAAGAATTGGCGCATAATCGTAATTTCTCAACCTTTATTATTTTTGATAGTTTTAAGTCTCACGCTCTAGCACCATTATATGAAAAAAAATTCGATATTTCTGTAAAAAAAGAAAAAATATTCTTTTAAACAATCATTAGAAAAAGGAAGAATATATGTTTTACTTCAATTTCATTTAATAGCCAGTGTCAATTTTTTCGCTTGGTTATTTAAAATAATCATAGTAATTATTGTTAGATTTCATTTCGGTAAAAATTTTTTCCGCAATTTTAAAACTTCCCACATTTGGATCAACAGCTAAGCTTGTTATTGCAATATCTTTTGACTTCTTTAAAATAGCTTCAACGCATAAATCTTGAATAGTCGCTTCAATTCTAAGTATTGCAGCAATGTTTTTTGGCAACATCCCCCATTTGACACCATGTACGCCACCTTTATCCACCGTAACTGGACATTCGACAACGAGGTCTTGAGGTAAATTTTCAATGATCCCGTCATTTGGAACGTTTACAGCGCTCTCATAAGTATTCTTATCGGTAACTATTGCTTCAATAATAGGGATTGCTCTTTCTCCAGAAGCTCCCATAGAGAGGATTCCTTTCTTGAGATACCTACCTTCTTTAAGGCGGTTGTAGTTTCTTAGAACGCGTTTATATCTCCTTTTACCGTGTTTATCAGTAACATTAATCCAATCGATCATATCTTGAGTTTCAGTGAACTCTTCTCCAAATTGTAAATATTCACCGAGATGATTATCACCCACATAGGGAAAATAGCTAAATCTTTTATAAACCTCAAAAGTTAAGGTAGAAAATTCAAACTTCCCTTCTTGTTGTTTAAAGTACTCACTTGCCTTACTATTAAATTCTGGCATTAAATCTTTACCGTTAGCTAATTCCTCGAGCCCCATTAAAAACCCAAAATGATTTAATCCATACGGCTTTAACTTTAAATTATCCAATTTCTTTTTCATCATTATAGGTAGGTGATAATTAAGAAATCCGATTTGATGGCAAAGTCCTACGAACTTAAGATTTGGAGCCGTTCTCTTGATTGCTAAGCAAACTCTAGCCATGGGATTTGAAAAATTAATGAAAAGCGCATCGGGACATATTTCCTCAACGTCTTTCACAATTTCTACTATTGGAGGAATAATCCTAAAAGCATGCATAGTCCCTCCCGGGCCACCACATTCTCCTAATATCTGAGTAGACCCATACTTTCTAGGGATTTCGTAATCTTCTCTCCACAACTTAAAACGATCTCCAACTTCGATAGAACTAATAACGAAATCTGCTCCTTTCAAAGCTTTTTTACGGTTTGTGGTGTGTTCAACATTGAATTTATTGTTATGGATCTTATTTTCAGCTTCAATTAACTCAAAAATGATTTCTAAGTGGTCCTTATTGATATCGTGTAATACAACGGTTGAACCGCTTAGAACATCGCTTTGATAAAGATCTAAGAAAGTAGAAGGCCCAAATGAGGTACTACCCGCGCCTACTAATACAATTTTTTTATCCATCGGTCTCAATTTATAATATATATTAAGAATATCCATTTATTCTTATAATTTATTTTATGGTTCAATTGATTTAAAGAATTACGAAATCTTGCTCTTGACAAAAATGACCAAGCAAAACCTTTATATCAAAACAGATGGGAAAAAAAACCCACAATATTTATTAGTGTACACTCGTTTTATTCTTATAATAATGAATTTTTCACGACATAATACTAGTAAATGGGCTGGCTGCAAGAGAGCCATTATTCCCACTGTTACAGTATTATGAAGAGAATAAATCCTTTTTCTTACTCTTTTTCTTTTGAATTGTTTGGATTTATTCTCTTAGTGTAATACTTTCTCAATTTTTTAGAAAAAGGTGGAATGGGGGTTTAATTTTCTGCGTAAAAATTTAAATTATAAAAAGGAGGTGAAAAAAAGAAATGGCCGGAAAAATAGAACCTGAGATGATATTAGAGTATTACAAAGATTGGGATTCTGATAATGCCCCCCTCATGATGATGCTTGATATCTCAGATTCATATCCTGGTGTAATTGAAAGCGAAGATCAGATAAGAATGGCTAATCTGAGAAAAAAGTATCAAAATTTATCTAAATAACTTCTAATTCTTTTTTAATTAATTATTTTTTCTATTCTTTCTAAAGCTTCTTTTATTTTATTGATTGGTTGAGTCAATGCAAATCTTACAAAACCTTCTCCAAACTTACCAAATCCTGCTCCAGGAGTGAGAACTACTCCAACATCTATCAATTTCTTTACGAAATCCATACTATTAGTTTCTCCTTCAGGTATATGAGACCATACATAAAAAGTTGCTTTTGGTTTTTCAGTTTTCCATCCTATTTCATTGAGACCCTTTATTAACGCATCTCGCCTTCTTTCATATGTTTTTATAATCTCTTTTACAATTTTGGGCTTTTTTTCAGATGTGTATTCGTTCAAACCTTTAATAACAGCTTTTTGAATAAACCTTGGACTTCCAGAATCAATTTGAGATTTTACTTTTCTAATTCCCTTAATTATATCTTCATGTCCAACTGCCCAACCACACCTAAATCCCGTCATACAAAACATTTTTGACGCACTATTAAGTTCTATGTGATTTTGGTCTATTTGTAAGAGAGAGGGAGCAGTATAATCGTCAAAAGTGAACTCAGAATAAGGATTGTCATAAACAATAATGAAATTATAATCTTCAGCGTAATCCACTGCTTTTTTTAAAAATGATTTAGGTGCAATTGCTCCAGTTGGATTGTTGGGGTAATTTAAATACATTAATCTAGCTTTTTTAAGAATATTAGCATCAATGGTTTCAAATTCCGGCAGAAAGTTATTTTCTTCTAATAATGGTACTAGATATGGTTCTCCATCGCATAATTTTGTAGCACCGTTTTCATAAACAGGATATCCTGGACTAGGACACAACACAATATCTCCTGGGTTAACAAAAGCTCTTGCTATATTGGCTATACCTTCTTTTCCCCCTATTAAATTACTTACCTCATTATCCGCATCAAATTCTACGTTGAACCTTACTTTATACCATCTCTGAACAGCTTCTCTAAAATCTTGTTCACCCATACTAGTTGGATAATTTTGATTTTCTGGATATCGTACTTGTTTAATCATTTCGTTAAGAATTAAATCTGGAGTCGTTAAATCTGGATCTCCGATACCTAATGATATTAAGTCAATTCCTTGCCTTTTTTTTTCCTTTTTCAATTGTTCAATTTCAACGAAAATATACGGCGGTAATCTGTTAACTCTATTAGCGTATTTTAAATTGATTTTACACACCACATTAATTTTTGAGAATTAAAATTTGTATTACTTCATTTATAAAAAGTTAAAAATCTTATGAAAACAAATTAAGATATAAAAAAAATAAAAAATAATTGAGAACTTATTGTTTCTTAGGTAGATGCTATGTGTTTTCCTTATACATCTTCTTTTAACTTATATTCGTATTGTTTGCGGTCCAATAGTAAGAAAGGAATTATTGCGAGACTCGATAGGAATATCATAACGATAAAAATTATTCCAAACGCTAATCGAATATCTATAGAAGCTCCAGAAACAGTACTAAACACTATTCCCATAATAATTAAACCTATCTGCGAACCAAAATTAATAAAGGAGGTGCAAATAGAATAATATGTGCTCGTTGCTTCAGGATATTTCTTAGAGTATTCGCTTGCTACAGCTGAAAAACTAGAATTGCTCCACCCACTAGATGCTCCTATAATAAAAGCAAAGACTAATAAAACGAACCATTCAGCTGGGATTAGTTGAAAAAGTAGGGCTAGTGTTGTTAAAGCAAGCGATATAAAAACGCTCAACCTTCTCGTTTTGAGATCTGCGATCGAACCCCCTACAAGCGCTCCTAAAATAACGCCCACGCCGATAAATAGAGTTATTATAGCTTGAGGGCCGTATAGGCTTACATCTTTTTTTAATAAATCAAGGGTAGCCCCTTCGCCAGTAACAACTCCCGCTTGTACTAAAATATATAGTGAAATCATGGTAAATATAACACCGTCTACAATCGCCATAAAAAACGAAAAACTAAACATTTTCCAGTTTTCTCCCTTCTTAAACATTGATTTAAGATTTTTTCCCAATTTTACTTTTTCAGTAATAGTGTTGTGCGGTATTTTAAGAGTTAAAAACCCAAATAGAACTGTAAGGATACCAATACTAATTAGTATTAATTCAAATTGGATAAATAGTATTAGGAGTAAAATTATTGGCCCTCCAATTATTATTCCTAACGATCTAAACGCCCAAACTGTTCCTGTAGTGCGTCCTAACTTCTCTTTAGGACAAATATCAAGAATAAAGCCGTCCATTGCTGTATCTGATATTGCTACCCCCAAAATTAATATAAAACCAAGTAAAGAGATATAACCAATAATTCCTGAAGGATTTGAATCAAGCAAAAGGGGAATTAAAAAAGATAATACTATCCACATAATTCCTGTAAAACTAGTAGAACCTAATATCCATGGTTTCCTTCTACCGAGTCTTTTTGAGCCAAATTTATCGCTTAATAGGCCATATATCAATTTAAGAATAAAAGGCGTTAATATAATGGAAAACATGAACGAAAGAGCCGCCGTATCAAGAGAACCAAGCTTGTTTAACAGATATACGGGTACAATTACAGTAAATATACTCTGAGTAACTCCTTGAGTAAAATATAAAGAAGAAAAAATACCTGTATAAATCAATTTATATTCATTTTCACTTGTCTTCATTTGATCAACCAAATTTTTTTATAGATATTGTATTTTATATTGTATAACACAATATTTAAAATGAATATTTTTCATAAATAAATATATCAATTGAGAATAATTATTAAAAATTTTAATAATAATAGTGGTGTATAAAAATGGGTCGTCGTACAAGGATGAGACATGTAAAAAGCCCACCAATTAATTTTTACTTCCAATCTGAGAGAATAGACCCATTATTAGTCGATTTTGTTGGTTTAACGGTAGCAGAATTCGAAGCAATGCGATTGAAGCATTATATTTCCTTGAATCAAAAGGAATCTGCAGAAAAAATGGGTGTATCTCAACCAACTTTTTCTAGGATTTTGGACAGAGCTCATCAAAAAATCACTCAAGCTCTTATTGAAGGAAAAGATATACGCGTTCATGGGGGAAATATTAATTTTAAACGGGGTTTTAAAGGCTATGGATGCCTAAATTGTAATGAAGAGTGGGAAGATGAACTAGCCTCGCAAGAACGCAGGACAGATTGTCCAAAATGCGAATCTGAAAAGGTTTATTATTTAGTAAGAGAACCGCTTTAATTATTGCCAATATCGCTAGTTTAAAAAGTAATCTTTTTATTACATAACATAGAATTTTAATTAAATTAAGTATTTTAAAATCTGTTTAATAAGTGTTAGGTATTACTAAGGGGATTATTAAAAATGGTTAAAGATAGTAAAAAAATTTGGTACAAAGCAGCGCGAACGATTGTTAAAGCTGGACAACTTCCTATGGTTGTTAATGATACTCTTCTTGAATTGCTACAACTAATAATGACTGAAGAACAAGCAGATTTCATTGCAATCTTTAAAAAACCTTCTCTTAGTATAAATGAGATAAGAGAAAAAACAACTTTAAGTGACAAGGTCCTAAACCAAACTTTAAACGAATTAATGGATAATGGAATTGTAGTAGGTGTTCCAAGCAAAAGAACGGGGATAATGGTATATCGACTGCTAGGCCCCTTTCCTGGTCTATTTGAAATGCAATTTATGAGAGGTGAATTAGGAGAAAAACAAAAAAAACTTGCTCAACTTTTCAATAAAATGTTTAAAGAAATGAGTAAAGGAACTCAAAGAAACTACGATCACATTGTCGCTCAATTTAAAAATGCACCTCCCATTACTAGAGTCGTTCCTGTTGAACAAGAAATTGAGGATGTACCAGTTGACAAAATTTTACCTTATGAAGAAGCTTCAAAAATAGTCAATAAATATGAGGATATTGCTCTTGTTCATTGCTATTGTCGCCATGAGAAAGATTTATTAGAAGAGCCTTGTAAAGTCACAAATGAAAGATTAAATTGTTTTTTATTAGGAAAAAGTGCACAATTTGCTATAGAACACAAATTTGGAAACCCAATTTCAAAGGAAGAAGCAATAAAAATAATTAATAAGGCATCAGATGAAGGGCTAGTTCATAAAGCGTTTCATATTCATCTTAAACCAGAATTGGATGAAGAAGCTATATGTAATTGTTGTAAATGTTGTTGTGGTATATTTTCTTTGTTTTGGCAAGGTATTGCACCATATCATTGTTATACTAGTTATTTACCAAGAGTGAATGATGACATGTGCATAGGTTGCGGAACTTGTGTAGAGAAATGTCCAATGGAGGCAATTGAATTGGAAGAGGCTATTGCTGTTGTTAACGAAAATAGATGTATAGGGTGTGGTGTATGTGTTCATCATTGTCCCGAGGGAGCAATGGAATTAGAAAGAACTGGAAATAGAGAAGTTTTTGTTCCGCCTCCAAGAATAAAAACAACTTAAAATGAGGGATATTAGATGACTGATAAATTATGGCATCAACTTGCAAGAAACATTTTAAAGACAGGAGGGCCACCTATACCCATTAATGACACCCTTATCGAATTGTTAAAGACATTGATAAACGAAGAGCAATTAAAATTTCTTCTAAAGTTTCGAAAATCTCTTAATCGGGACCAAATTAAATCTAAATTTGATTTAGATGAAGCATCATTAAGCAAAATGCTAAATGAGTTAATGCACATCGGAATAATAACGGCTATACCCAGTAGGACTACTGGTGTGATGGTTTATCGTTTAGTAGCTTTTCTACCAGGATTATTGGAATTTACTCTCATGCGAGGTGAAACGGGAGCAAAACAAAAGAAACTGGCGAAACTATGGGAACAGTTGTTTAAAGACGAAGCAGAAATTACTCGAAAAAACTATGATATTGTAATGAACGCGTTTAAAAACGCGCCTCCTATCGATAGGGTGATCCCTATTGAACAACAAATAGAACCACACGAAGAATTAACATTACCTGAAGAAGAAGTAAGAAAAATCATAGAAAAATTCGATATTATTGGCGTTTCACATTGTTATTGCAGACACTTTAAAGACTTACTAGAAGACCCATGTAAAATTAATGCGCCACGTCAGAACTGTTTAAGTTTTGGCAGAACTGCCAAATTTGCAATAGATCAAAGTTTTGCTAAGCAAATCTCTAAGGAAGAGGCTTTAAAAATATTAAAGGAAGCAGAAGATTTAGGGTTAATTCATAAAACTTTTCATGTAAAAGGAGATCCATTTATGGAAGAGCTCGCAATTTGCAACTGTTGCCGTTGTTGCTGCCAGAACCTTCAGGCTTTTTATAACGGCGCTTCTCCTACTCATACTTATACTTCTTATATCGCACACATTAGTGAAGTTGAATGTGTTGGATGCGGTACGTGTTTAGAATTGTGTCCAATGGATGCAATTGATTTAGAGGACGCTACTGCTATCGTTAACGAAGAAAGATGTATTGGCTGTGGAGTGTGCGCTAATAATTGTCCTGAAGATGCTATAGAACTGCAACGGACAGGACTTAGGAAAGTGTTTATTCCTGCTCCTAAAGTTTCAACTTCTTAATACTTTTTCTTTACAATTAAAAATTACAGAAAAATTGATGGAAATTATAAATAATTAGCAAAAAAATCAACCACATTGAGCAATCTATTTGTTTTAAGTTCCATTGCTAACCTCACGCATTC
>JABCSY010000153.1 GCA_018238625.1 Promethearchaeota archaeon | reverse complement strand
ACAACTTAAAACGTGGTTAAGCGTTGACGAGGAGTTTTACGTAATTGCAGCAATGAATCCTGCCGAACTGAAAGGAACCCGGAAGCTACCATCTGCAATAAAAGACCGCATAAAAGTATGGATACATCTCGGTTATCCGTCTCGTTCGTTAGAACAAAAAATTATGATAGCAAATTGCCCTGAATACAAACTATCTGCCCTAACTCAAGAAAAGATTTTAGAATTAATGATTCAATGCCGAAACGATCCCGACGTTGACAAGCCCCCTAGTTTGAGGACTAGCATAGGACTTGCTAGGTTCGTCTCAGAACGCGCTAAAAGACTGAAAGTTGAGATCGATAACAAGTTGATTGCGGAATCTGCGAAACTTATACTCCCTGACTCGATCGAACTTCGACCGGGGAAACAAATGAACGCTTTTTTGAAAAAATTATTGACTAAAGTTGTTGGCGTCGCATAAAATAGGAATTTGATTGAATAATATGTCTCAAGAAAAAATAAAGCAGAAAATTGGCGATTTCGAAGGAAACCGCGTATTGGGTTGGAATCCAATCAATTTTACTATAGAATTTATTTATCAAATGAGAAAAACACAGAAAAAATTGCTAAACATTCCCAGTACTCGACAAGCCATTGCGATTCCTAAGCTTCTTACCGCGATGTATTATCGAAAAAGCGAATTACTTCACGAAGATTTCATAAAAGCCGCCGTTTTTACAACGCCTATAGAAGATCAAGACATCGCTCGCCAAATAGCCACTGAGATTCTTTTTCCAAAGAAACCTAAAGTAAAAAAGGATGGAAAAGCCGGTAAGGCTTCAAATGTAAGCGCAAAGGACGTTCTAAGCGACTCTGACGAGTTAGATTTTATGGACGATTTATTAACTGAATTTACAGATGCGGGAATAGATTTGGACGATATAAGCTCAGACGATCTTATGGACCAAACTTTGAAAGAATTTTCAGATTTGATGGATTTTATCGACGACATTTATTCCAAGGCAGCTGCAGGCGAAGAACCTTATCAAAGTTTAGTAGATATATTAGAGCGTAGGAATGGTTTTACAGATATAATGAATAAAAGCATCAATACCGTGAAAATGTTAAACGCTCTCGTCCATCAAACGATATTATCGGAATTGAATGCACTTTCGCCTCAAGACATTCTAGCCTCTGTAAACTTGGGCTGGGGAAACGAAATAATCGATCAATCTAACACTCCTTGGATCGTTAATACGGCTCAATTTTGCGCAAATCACCCAGACTTCCAAAAATCGTTGTCGTCAATAATGAAAAACGAAGATGTTGGTACGGCGGCAAGAACTACGAGGTATTTAAAAGAAGCGGGAATCGATCAAAAAATTGCGGAAGATTTAGCGAAACAATTAATAAGTCGGTCAAAAGTACTAATGGACATCATGGAAATATCAAGGGTGTTAGAATATATCCCTAATTTCAATAAGAAAGATGTTTTCTCAAATAGCTTAGATCGCGATATGGGCAACGCTTTTAACGTCTCGCGCTCTTTAGACCAGCAATTTGGCTCTGAACTCACGAAAGATCTCTTTCAAGATTGGACGCAGAAGAATGGGAGCCCAAATATTTCTGACATTTTTCAAGCACAAACAGACGTCCAGCAATGGGAAGACACGCTCGATAAGTCGGTTAAGCAGCAATTAGACGATATAATTAAGAACCAAAGTCAACCCGCTTATAGGGCAAACAATTTAGCCGAACACTTAAAACAATTAGCAAACAACGCGTATTTTGAATCTTGTATGAAGGCGTTCGAAAAAAATGCGGGAGTTGCCGGGGTAAAAGCTTTGGAACTAGCAAGGACTCCCGAAGAGTTTGAAAACCTATTGCGCTCACAAGTTCAATTGAACGTCCCATTAGACGATAACGCGGTTTTAAAATTAGGAATGCAAATAGGTGTTCCTGAACAAACAATTTTAGAAATCCTAGGAGGAAACTACGAGCTTCTCAAACTAATGTTTTCGAATAATATTGGAAATTTTAATCGCTATAACCGAATTATGAAGCACCTTAAAAAGCTAGCGCAAGCGCAAATGCAAGAGCTAATGCAAATTGCGTTAAAAAGCGATAATTTCCAAGCGTTAGGAGCGTTAGGACATCACAATATAAAAATGGCTTTTGATGCAGCTAAGCAATTTGGTCCGCAAGCACAGCAACAATTGGCTGGCTCGTTATCAGCAGGACCAGGCGATAATCTCTTACTTCAGTGGTTCCTACATCGACATAACATACCAGCAAATGTGAAAAATTTCGTGAGAAATCTCGTAAAAAGCGCGCTAATTAAAATTGCCCTTAACATGATTTCAAACCAACGCGGAAGTGGCGAAAAAGGGCTAGTACCTACCAACAAACTTCGCATTTTTATCGAAGGAGACGACATGGCTCTAATAGATATCGACGCATCCATAGAAAACATCATCATGCAAGGAAAATCGCTAAATATGATCACTACTGACGACCTTATGGTTTACGAAACCGAAAAAGGAAGGGTGTCGATCTGTTTTCTTCTAGATATTTCAGGCTCTATGGGTGGAATGAAATTAGCTGCTTGTTCAATAGCGGTAATGGTATTGATCGGGAGCTTACGGGCAGAAGAGGTTGCGATCTGCTTCTTTGAATCAAACACTCACATAGTAAAAGAATTTGGCGACGAAAAAGATTTAGAAGATGTTGCTGAGGAGTTATTAGATTTAAAAGCAACGGGAGGCACTAGAGTTCAAGCCGCACTGAAATGGGGCGCCGATCAATTAGAACAAACTAATGTTGAGATGAAATTATGTTTCCTTTTAACAGATTGCATGTTTTTTGAAAAAGAAAAAGAAATCAAAAAAGAATTAGAAGCGTACGTCAACCAAAAGGTAAAATTTATCCTAGGCGTTAACACTCAATCGTATACCAAACGATACGCCGATTGGATTTTAGAAATGACAAAAGGAGAAATAGTTTACATCTTAAAGATACCTGACATTCCAAAAATTCTCACAGAAACTCTAGAAAAAATAGGTTAATCATAATAATATTAAGTTACATTAGCAAATAACTAAAATACATTCTTTTTAAAACCTTTAAGAAGTGCCGAGGAGATTTTCAAGCGCAACGATTTAATTCATTTTGCATACTTTCGAAGAAGGCTCAAGAAAGACAAAACAAAAATCATTAAAACCCGAAGTTGCATATATTACTTAATAATCATAATATTTCCGAAAGATGTCGAACGTTTAAATTTAAAAGCTCTTTTGAAGGAAGTAAGAAAGGAGGAGATGGACTTTACCAAGGAAGTAGCTAAAGAAAGCGGTATTGATATGGACGACGAAGAATTATACGCCGTCGGCAACATGATTAATGAGATTAAGCTTGAACGAGAGCTAGAAGAGAAAGACAAGGCGTTAGAAGAGAAAGACAAGGCGTTAGAAGAGAAAGACAAGGCGTTAGAAAAGAAAGACAAGATTATTAAACAGTTAAAAGAGCAAATAAAGAGTAAATAAGTAGACTTTTTCTTTTATATTCAAGTTTTAAATTCAAATTTCTTACCATTCTAACCACTAAATCAATAATTAATAGTCTATTTTTTTTAATTATCCTCCAGATAATTGATGGAAATTCTTTTCGTTATTAGAAGTTTACATCTTAAAGATACCTGACATTCCAAAAATTCTCACAGAAACTTTAGAAAAAATAGGTTAATCTTTTACTTTATCTAATAATGAACGATTGGATGTTGAAGGATTTAAAAAATAATAAAATTCTCATATATATTGTTTAATATAATCTTCTCTTAATTATCAATAGATGAAAGATTTAACTGTCAAGGAGCAAAAATGGTTAGAAATATTTGCTAAAAATCATGAATTTTTCAAACCCTTTTTAAAACAATACAAAACAGAAGCTCATCTTACTAAAACTCAATATTATTGGCTAAATCTTTTCGTTAAACTAAGCGAAATTGATAGTTCTAAAACTCGTGAAAAATATATTAAACAATCAATTATTAAAATACCATGCCCTCACTGTACTTTTCTGTGTTCACCTCAAATTAAATCCTGTCCAAATTGTGGCGATCCTTTACCTATAATGGAAGATTTTTTTAAAATGATAGGTGATTCTGAAATATCTAGTATTGATTATGTCGAAAAAAACATTATCCATTCGTTAGAAAAGCAAATAAATAAATCAATACCTCTAAAAGAAAAATTCGATATAAATTCAACATGCTATGTCAAGGAAGATGAAGAAATCACAGGATTAAGCCTCTATAAATGCAAATTAAATTATTTTCCAAGCGAAATTCTTAGGCTTAAATCTCTGAAGCATCTAGCTCTTAGGAGAAACAACATTACGACGTTAATGAAAGAAATCGGGCTTTTATCTAATCTAGAATATTTGAATTTACGTATAAATAAACTTAATAAATTACCAGCTTCAATCGGGCTGCTTTCAAATTTACAGTATCTTAATTTAAGCTCTAATGTTTTAATGGAGCTTCCTAATTCAATTGGAAAAATGATGATGTTAAAAGAATTAAATCTTAGCAATAATAAATTAAGCCATGTCCCGGAATCCATAGGAGATTTGAACTGCCTTGAAACCTTAAATTTAAAAGCAAATTACTGGATTAATATTCCTGAACGCTTAGAAAAATTAAAAAAACAAGGGCTCCAAATTGTATTATAATTTTTCATTTAAATGAAGTTATTGAGTAGGTAAATTAAAAAATCTTCTTTTTCATTACAATTGATGAAAGAAAAATATTTATTCTAATTAGTGTATTGATTTTCAAAAAAAGTTAAAGATTTAGCTTTTTTATTCATTTGCTAAAGTATTGGACAGTTGTTATCTCACGCTCGTCTTTTGTAAATTTTATTATATTTTCAGCATTTTCTTCGAAAGTGTCGTCGTGAGAAATTACAAATAATTGCCTAAATCCTTTAATATTTTGAATGCATTTAGCCAAATTTACCCTTCTATCTTTATCTAAGTTAATTGTCGGTTCGTCAAAGAAAGCAAAATCTACGTTTGTTAAAATTTTAAGAATTGCAAGACGAACTGCTAACGCTGCTGCCATTTGTTCTCCTCCAGATAATTGATGGAAATTCTTTTCGTTATTAGAAGTTAATATTTTTACGTTGTAATCTTTTTCCCATAATAATTGAGCGTTTTCAGCGTCCATTAAATCGCGATAAATTTCAGAGGCTAACCCGTTGATTTTCGATAGTAGAGCTTCCGTAATTTTAGGTCCCATTTCGTTGTACCAAATTCTCATAGTCTCAGCAAATTGTTTCATATCGCTTAAATTGGTTATATCTTCTTCTATATTCTTTAACTCGCGCTCTTTAACGTCTAATATTTTGAATTTCGCGTCAATGTCACTAATTCTTTTCTTATGAGTTTCAATTGTGCCTTCTATTACTTTAATCGAATCGTTTAATTCCTTCTTTGTCTTTTCAGTATTTAGAAATTTCTCGTTATCGAATTGTTCCTCTAATTTCTTTCTGTTCAAAGCTTCGTGTTCTAACTTTTTTTCAATTTGAATTAGCTCTTCTTTTTTTTTATTCATTTTTTTAGTTAACGAAGGAAGTTTCTCCGCTATTTTTTTAGATTCTTGATATTTTGAATGGCTTTCTCGAGTTTTATTCATTTCTTCTTGGATTGAGTTTATTTTATTGGGGATATCTTCTAGACCCTTCATTTTATCTGTAATAGGTTTCAATTTTTTGACGATTGGTGGTAAATCTTGTTGCGTCTCCTTTAATTCGGTGTAAAGCTCAGGTAATTTCACATCAATATTATGTTTTAAAATCGTGTAATTTTCCACATTTTTTTCTAACGCTAACTTTTTGGATTTTAATTCGGCTATTCTTTTCTCTTCTGTTTGTTTACCTTTAACAACGTCCTGTAATTCTTGAATTTCTTTTCCTACTTGCAATCTCTGTTCTTTTAAAGCTTTAATTTCAACTTCAATTTCCCTTAAACTTTCTAAATTAGGTTGAAGTTTTTTTAAATTCTCAATTTCTTTGCTAAACTTTTCTTTTTCGATTAAATTAGGCTTCAAGGCTTTTTGGTTATCGACGATCAATTTTTGAAAATGCTGCTCCAACGTTGCTCCGTCAAAATTCTTGCATTTAGTCTTTAAGATAGGACAATTACCCCCTTTTGAATCCTTTTTACTTTTCTCAAATTGCGTGATTTCAGTTTCAAGCTTTATGTTTAGTCTTTCGATTTTTAGGAGTTTGTCTCGTAGACTTTCAAGATTCGCAGCTTTTTTTTCTAAGGCGGGTAATTCTTCTACTTTTCCTTCTTTTTCATCGATTTTCTTACTAAGTTTTGTATAATTGTCTTTTCTTGTATTTAATAGCTCTTCTTGAGACCCAATATTCGTTATCTTTTTTTGTAGGTCTTCTATATCTATTTGAAAATCTTGCGATTTTTGGAAATCCTTCTTAAGTATCTTAAAATCTTTTTGTGAACCTTCAATGCTTTCAATTTGCTGAGCAATGCGTTTATTTGAGTTTTTAATTACAGTTAATTGATGTTCTAAATCAATTTTTTCGGCCTTATATTCTTGTAAACTTTGATTAATTTTTTGAAGGCGAGCTTCTTCGGGAATTAAATTACCATGTTTGATATAACTATCTTTAGTTTTAATACAAATATCCCGAGCTTTTTCTGCTTCTTTAAAATCTTCATCAATTTGGTTACAAGTTTGCTTCAAGCCTTCTCGCTTTACTTCTAGCTTTTCGTAAGCAGTAATTAATTTTTCAATTTGATCTTTTAGGTTTTTAAGATCGTTATACTCTTTAGTAATTCTCGTTAAATTTTTTTGCAATCGGTTTTCCTTTTTCTCTGAAACATCTATCTCTTTTTTAATTTCTTCATTTTCTATTTTCAAGTCGTCCGATTGTGAAAGAATACCTTTCAGTTCGCTCTCTTCAAGTTCATGAACGTGTATATCTTCGGAAATCAATTTTATAACTTCTAAAAAGTTTTTCCATATCTTTCTGTAAACATCGACTTGCAAAATAGGATCAAAAAAAGTTTTTCGATGTTGCGGAGTCTGTAAAAATGGCGAGGTAAAAGTTCCTTGCGGAACTCCAATTGAAGTTCTAAACACGTGAGCTAAATCAAATCCTTCTTTTAAGGAAATTTGTTTCTTTAACCACTCTTGTAAACTAGATTTATTGTTTACTCCTGAGATTGGAATCCCTGTGAGAGCACCTAAAACTTCTATGTCATTTCTTTGTTTTCCTAAAGTTCTTTTTACGATAAACTGATCGTCGTTTAAACCTACAATCCATACGCTTATAGCTCCAAATTGGGGTTGAAAGCCAGATTGGCTCCGTAAATAATCCTTTTGGCCCCCTGGCAAAAAATCGAAAAGATTATACCCAATCATATTTAATACTGTTGATTTTCCTGAACCATTTTGTCCAATTAATATGTTAAGCCCTTCTTGAAACTCTATAACTGTTTTCTTATGAGTAGTTATGTTTTCTAACTCAACCTTAGTAATTATCATTTTTCTTTTTCCTCCTCTTCTTTCCCATCGTCAATGTAATCGTCTAAATCTAAATTAAAATCGTCAAACGGATTAAATTCACGTTCCGCGTCGCTTTTTTTTCCCTTCAAGGATTCGTCTTCCTTTTTTGCTAAGACTTCTTTTTCTTCTTTAATCTCTTCTTCTATTTCCTCTACTTCTACGATAGGGATTGCAATTTTACTTGGCCTTTTAAATCCATCAAAATTTGCAATGCACCATTCGGTCATTTGCTCTTTTAATTCTGAATAATTGGGCTTTCTTTGAGCAAGTTGAGCTTTAATATCGTCCATTAAAGCTACAACCTCGTT
>JABCSY010000152.1 GCA_018238625.1 Promethearchaeota archaeon | reverse complement strand
GGTACAGTTGATGTTCCTTCAAATTCATAAACACCAATATCAACAACATCATTCTGTGGTCTGGCTAATCCATTATAATCTCCTTTAACAAGAGCAGTTGTATCACAGCCCGAATCTATTGCAGGGCTTGTACTCTGAATTGAAAAATCAGCATTTTCAGGGTCATTAAACAATGGGTCTGAATTCACAGCATTACTTGCCCATGTTGGTGGTGCTCCATTTCCATACCATAAATCATTATCAGAAGAAGGAGTGCCTGAGCCACTAGAATATACTGTATTATCTAAAGAATAAATTATATTATTTTTCATTGTTACATTGGCATTAGCATTAATGTATAACATTCCTACATTTCCTGAACTATAAACAGTATTGTTAATTATTTGACCATTATTAACTGAAGCTATCCGGATTCCCGCATAACCCCATTCTAATCTTGAATTGTAAAGGGTACAATTTTCAATCTTATAATACACATTAGATTCTCCAATCTCGATACAACTTCCCGAACCGCCGCCATTTATCACTAAGTCTTCTATGATATAAGGATCCGATAAAGTACCTGACCCGGTACATATTCCTGAAGCTTTAGCATTGGTCCAACCTAAATCGCCATTTATCTGAATCTTTCCCGATACTTTTGAGACTTTCAAATTTGTATTAGTTAAATAGTTGCGAGGATCCAAACTTTTATCTTTATTTCTCGGATTAAAATTAATATTATTTTGAGATAAACTAAATAAAATTAACATAGTAATACCTAAAAGAGAAAGTAGAAAGATTTTTTTTCTTTTAATATTCATATTTTTCTCCCTTCTACGCCTTTATATACTTTCTTTACTTAGATGTTTTAATCGAAAAAAATTCAATATTGTATTCTTTTCTTTTCGCGTTTAATTAACAATGTGGTTACTACTACTAAAAATTATAAATTTCTGTTGTTTAATATGTTTAATATGAATATAAAGGTTATCTTGACATTAATCGGTAAATTTTTATTTTTACCGGTAGATTTCTTTGAAAGTTAAAAATTATTTCGTTCTATTTAGAGGTTATTGTGAAATAAAACGGTAGTAGAAAAGATCAAAGCATATTCTACAATCTTTACGATCTTTAATCTAGGTATTTGTAATAATATTAGAATTAGGATTTTCTTTTTATATAAAATTGTTTTCAATATGTTTAACAAATGATTTAATTAGATCATTTTAAATTGGTGTAATTTTAAATGTACCATTTAGATGGAACAGATTATTTAAACGAAAAATATTTTAGAAAGACTGTCAGCGTATGCCCAGAGTGTTTAGAACGGATACCGGCGGTAGTTCAAGAAGAAGATGACGGGCAAATATATATGCGTAAAACATGCCCTGAACACGGTGATTTCAAGGATGTCATAAGCTCAAGCGCAAAATATTACAAATGGACGCACTATCAAAAGAAAGACAAAGATGGAAATATCGTCTGGCAGTTTGAGAAGAACGGAGAGGCCAATCCCGCAGATTGTTTACCTGAAGATCCAAGAGGGTGTCCTTATAACTGTGGTCTTTGCTCGGAACATCTATCAACATGCTCTCTGGCTTTAATTGACTTGACGAATCGATGCAATTTCAACTGCAACTTCTGCTATGCTAACGTACAGAAATCTGGTTATTTAGTGGAACCTTCATTAGAAGAAATCGACAGAATTATGAAACATTTTAGAAGCAAGCCTATACCTGCACCAGCTATAATGTTCACGGGAGGAGAACCTACTGTAAGAAAGGATTTTCCTGAGATTTGTAAAATGGCTAAAGATCACGGTTTTCAAGAGGTAATCGTTGCTACAAACGGTTATGGATTTAGTCGCAAAAAAGGTGGGCTCGAATGGACCAAAAAAGTTTACGAAATGGGTTTAGACACTCTTTATCTCCAATTCGACGGCATAAATAACGAAACCTACGAGAAGACTCGTGGGATAAAAAACTTGATGCCATATAAAATGCGAGTTGTTGAAAATTGCCGAAAAGCTGGTCTTTCGTCCATTAATTTAGTAGCCACAATTGTTAAGGGGATCACGGACATTGAAGTAGGTAACATAATCCAATTTGCTCTTGATAATATTGACGTTGTGCGTGGAATTACGTTCCAACCGGTTTCTTTGTGCGGCAGAATTTCGTCAGAAGAGATGCAAGAGTTAAGAATTACAAACGCAGATGTCATCCAAGAAATAGAAAATCAGACCGGTGGAAAAATTAGTATGGACGAAGCTTGGTACCCATTAACAGCTATCGTGGAATTTGGCAGAATTGTCGCATATCTTTCTGATGTGGAACCTGTAGAGTTCACCTGTAATCCTGATTGTGGCTTCGCAACATATTTAGTGGTCGATCCTGACACTAACGAGATGGTTCCAATAATGGACTACTTTGACCCGTTAAAAATAATAGACTTTGCTAATCGATTCTGGGAGAAAGTGAAGCACAAAGAGAAACAATCCATTAAATTCTTTGAAAACTTATTGGGAGATGCCGGTAAAACTTTAGATGGTGGCTTAGAATTTCTTGACAAAACGCAGCTCAAAGCAAGATTTCTACTTGGGATGCTACAATACACGAAAAAACCGGGTAAACTCATGGATATGTTCTCCCGTCTGCTAATGAATGCTGATTGGGAAAGCATTAGTTCGTTCACGCACGGTACGCTATTACTTTCCAGTATGCACTTCCAGGATGCTTATAACATGGACATTGAAAGAACAAAGAGGTGTATCGTTCATTTTGGAATAGCAATGCCGGATGGGACCATTAAAGAGATTCCCTTTTGTACTATGAATACTTTACACCGAGAGAGCGTCGAAAAACAAGTAGCTAAAAAAATTACCAATAAAATTAGGGAAGAATTCGATACTTCCACGGGTCAAACAAGAGAAGAGATTCGACAAGAAGTAGCACAAAACGGAGGAATAAAAAAGGAGGAATAAAAAGATGGTTGATGAAATTGTTGAAACTAAAGATGGGTTAAAGCTGCGTAAGCTAGTCTCGTTAAAAACTTCTACGGCAAAAGAATATCAAGACGCAATGTTGAATCGAGTTGAATATTTTAAGGACGAAAACCAAAAAAAGAGTCAATTTAATAGCACCGTTCAAAACACAGTAGTGCAAGCTTTGAGCACAATTTTGGAACTAAAAGTTCAGGTGGACAAATCGCTTGGAGAAGAGAACTTGAAAAAAGTTCATGATTTTATAGATCAATTTTTATTACTCGGCTTATAAAAAAGTTTTATTTTTTAATTTTATTTCAATTTTATTTGTTACATTTTCTTTTAAAACATAAAGATAACGTTTTTATCTTATTTTACTTGTTGATTTAATGGGTACGCTAACAAGATGTCGATTTTGATAAAATTATACGGAAATTTGAGTGAAAAAGTAAAAGATACAGATTTAGAGATTGGATTCCCCATTACTTTAAATGTTGAAGGAAATGAAATACATACCGTCCTTGATATTCTTGACAAATTCAACATTGAAGATAACGAAATTAGCCATATTTTTGTAAATAGCAAATATTGTGGACCAGGGAAAGAAGTCAGAGATGGAGATCGAGTGGGTTTGTTCCCTAAGAAAATGGCGTTAATGTTCGTCGAAATACCCAACCTTAATTCTATTTACGTAACAGTTAAACTCTTTGCAAACCTAAGAAAATACGGCGTTCCTAAATCAGTTGTTGAAGTACCTGAAGGAAGTACAATTAAATCTGTCTTGAAAAAAGTAAAGATTCCTAATGAGGAAAAGAAATTAATTCTCATGGTTAATGGCTCGCCTCGATACGACAGAAATTTAGTCATTAAAGATAAAGATACTCTCGCGATTTTTCCTCCCATCGGAGGAGGATAAAATTTTTAACTTAAACTAATTCCACAAATTATTTTTTATATCGATTATTTTTTATTTAGAATACCATGGTTTTTACAATAATAACGTTGCCCATAACGATTTTATTTATTGTAATGGGACTTAGTCAATTATATTACGCCATTAAGTTAAAAAGAAGGTTTCCTGAGGAGCATAATTTTTACAATTCGTTTATCGTTGTTTTATTGTGGATTGTTACCGGAATTATGTACCCGTTTTTTTATATGGAAGACAATGAACACGTAAGATTCCATCAGTCGTTTTCCATGAGTATTATTTGTATTTTTTCTCTCTTATTAGTATTTTCTATATTAATGTATCAGCATCGCGTCGTGTTAAAAGATAGACCTTACCTCAAACAGAATCGCACGCTCGCAAAATTTCTCGAAAAATACGAATTAATTAATGTAACTAATGTAAATCGGAATAACAACAAATCCTATTCTTTGAGAACCGATTTTCACAGAAAATTGTTTCATTTGATTCCTGCTGGAGTAATAATTATATTGTATAATTTTGCAGTCCACATATGGGAGGGAGTATTGCACGCAGATCAAGTGTGGGGCATAACAGGGTATGACTATGGAATGTTTTTAATTCTAACAATTGGTTATTCGAGTGTAATTTTATTTGTTGCTTTGGATTTTATTCGCTTATCTTATATATTTGAAAATCGGAACATATACCATCTATTACCGGATTGCCTGTCAAATACGTTAATTAAATCTTTAAAGCGGAATGAAATCTATGAGTTTACAAAAACTGTGATCTTAGTTTTATCTATGGTGCCATTACTTTTTCTGCCGTTTGGAGTCTTTGCTGCAGCTGCGTTAATAACCAGTATAGGGGACGGATTTGCCTCTCTTGTAGGAGTTGCTTTTGGAAAGCACCATTTCCCAAAAAATAACAATAAAACCATAATTGGATACATTGCGGGGTTTTTAGCTTCGTTTGGCGTAAGTTTATTTGCGTTATTTTTGTTTGAGCCCGCTTTATTGCCTTTAAAAGTAATTGTAATAGCTTTAAGTGGCGGGATTGTATTTTTAATAATCGATTTATTAAGCTTAAAGATTGACGATAATATTCTCAATCCTATTTTTTGCGGAATAATTATGACATTCTTTTACTTTATTTTGTAGTCTTATTTTTTATAAGTATGAAGTTTTAATTTTTTGAGAAAAATATTTTGATGAATACTTTGATCCTATACATTTAATAATAAAGAAATCCAAATCTATTTCATATTTTTAACAACATATTTTAAAAAATAATTATAATTGAGATAAAATGACTGAAAGAAATAATTCAAAATCTTACTTTAGATATTTAATATTTGTCTTGATGCTCGTTCAAATGCTTGATACATATAGTACTATTTATCCCGGTTCAATCGTTTCTTCGATTGTGTCTGAATTTTTAGGTGGATTACCACCAAATGAAGCTAATTCTATTGTAGCCTTGGCAGGGAGCATTACATCGATAGGAATGTATTTTCTTTTTTTCAATCAATATTTAGTAGATATACTTGGTAGAAAATTAATGTTGGCTATTACCGTTTTAGGGATGGGCATCGCGTCGTTAGGTATGTCTTTATCTGTTAATTACGTAATGTACATATCTTTTAGGTTTTTTTTGAACTTTTTCTATATGAGCGATATTTGGCTTATTTTCATAAATGAAGAGTCAGAAACAAATAAACGAGCTTTAAATTCAAATATCATATTAATGGCTGGATTAATAGGGGCTATAATAATGGTAATGTGTCGTTTTACTTTTATAACAGAAGTAAACCCTAATTGGAGGGGAATGACCTTATTTCCGATAATTTTAGGAATTCCATTATTCTTTGTAGTTTATTTCTCACTTAAAGAATCTTCAAAGTTTCAGTTAATGAAAGAAAATAGGGAAAAAAAATCTCGAACTTTTATTGGAGATATAAAAGCTCTTTTTCAAATAGACGATCGCAAACCATTTATAATAATGTTAATCATTTCGTTTTTGTTTGGGTTTTCAAATCTATTCATAGGATTATTTGAAAAATATATTGCCGATACAGGAACAATTTCTCAAACACTGGTTTCTATTATATTCTTTTTAACAATATTCACAGTAATGATTGCATACCTAGTAAACGGACTTCTGGCAGATAGGATTGGAAGGAAGCCATTATTATATCTATGGTCGTTTTTATTGCCAATATCAGTAATTATATGGGTATTTGGCGCGATGAGTTCTCAAAGTGCGTTTCTAATTGTCTTTATTGGCTACGCTATAAGCCATATCGCTTTTTGGGGATTATGGGGGGTGATTAGACTCATTACGCTAGAATTGGTGCCAACTGATAAAAGAGGAACTGGACTCGGATTTAGGAGCTTAATAGGGGCATTTGGTACAACTATTGGCTTGTTATTGAGCAGCTTAGCCATTCTAGTATTCGGTTTAGGTGCTACTTTTATTATTTTTGTATTAGTAAATCTTGGAATAATTCCCCTAGGATATTTTTTTATAAAGGAGACTAGCGGCGTAGATTTAGCTGAAATTAAGTAAGAATTAAATTAACTTTTCTTTTTCTTTTTTAAAAATAAAATTAACCGTAATTTAATATTAACTTTAAAAAAATGCATCCATCTTTTTAATGCCCTTGATCTCCTCAAAAGTTATACCGAGAGCGTCTAATACCTGCTCTAAAGCAGATTTTAACAAGTCGCGATATTTTTTAGAATTAATATCTTGAAGTTTTGCATGCTCCATTACTTTAGCACCAATAGGTCCTTTACTTTTTATGAATCTTACTGTGTCTCCTTTTTTATATCTGTTTTTTATTGCTATTATTTCATTTTTACTAGCGTTATTAGTCCGGGCTTTTGCGATTTCTGTTTCAATAAAAGCATTAGCGGCTCTTACGTGCTGAGGAACGCTTTTGGTATAATCCTTTAGATGTTTTTGTAGAGAGATATTGATTGCGTAATCTTCTAAAGAAAAAGCTCCTACTTTCTCAATCTTTTTTAAATTTCTTTTAATGATTTCGATAATTTCTTTCCTTGCTAGTTTAAACTCATCATCATTTGTAATCTGTTTTAATATTTCTAGTAATTGGCTAAAAGTTTTTTTTATGAATTCTGGCGTGTTTTTCTTTTTGACGACTAACCCTTTAATATCAACAAATTTAGTGTCTTTATAAATTCCTACATAATTTTTCTTTCTTTGTGAGAGTGCTAAGAATTGGTATGTTTTTTCCTCTTCTAAATCTAAGTCTAATTCTTTTTTGCTCCAATCTGATATTTCTTTCATTTGAGTCTTGGATGGATTTGATAAAAAGACAGAATCCGTATCTCCGTAAAGCACTTTGACTCCCAGTTCTTCTGCTTTTTTTATCGTTTGTTTTATGGAGTATTGCCCTATTCCCGTTGTACTTTCTGCGACAGGCAAGCAAAACAAGGGAAAATTTTGGGAACCAAATACGCCGTAACTTGCGTTTATAAACACTTTAAGCGCTTGTTGGATCGTATGGTAATAACTACGCTGTTTTTGAGTTAAGGTTTTATCAGCCGATTTTGGTTTAAAGTATTTTACTCTGGTATCTCGGAAGAAACCAACTACGTAAGCAAATATCCCCATTTTATGAGTACATATATGATAAGGGGTTCCTTTAACGAGGTTGTCTTCGTCGTCTTTATGAGGGCAAAGAACAGTTTCGTAGGACAAATTATGTTCTTTTATAATAGATGGATAAAGGCTTGCGAAATCCATAACTACTACATCATAATGAATTCCAGGAACAGGTTTGATAACGTAAGCGCCTTGAAATTTCTGACCGTCAAATTTTGACATCATCGATCCACCTGGTTTAGCATCTAAAATCTCAGATTTTCTAGGAATGAGAAAGTTTTTACGACGATGTTCGAAGAAAAAAATGTTTTGTATCCATGTTGAAATTTGCCGTCGCACCATATCGTGAATTGGCATTTTTGTAATCCTACATAATAAAACGATCAAATTCCAGACTAAAGAGTTATTGAATTTTGTTAGTT
>JABCSY010000151.1 GCA_018238625.1 Promethearchaeota archaeon | reverse complement strand
TTCATACCCATACCACGATGTACCATGTTATTATATTCTGTAAATGGATGTGTAATCTTCTTAAAATAATACTCTCCTTTATCTTTAAGATATAACGCGTATAATTCTTTCTCTTTTGGTTCTTTTTTTAGATAATTTGTTACTCTTGTAATTGGATCGGTGACTTTTTCGTATTCCCCTTCATAAACTTCTATAACTTCTTTCTTCCCCGAATCCACAATTTCTTTTAGAGTTATTTCTGATTCACAAGTAGGACAATCAAATTCAGTTTCCAAAGATATTTCTTCCTGACAAATAGGACATTTAAACTCTTTTTTTTCCATCTGTCGGGCGGAACCGACCTTGGAATCGAGCTTCTCTAATATCCCTTCAAGAGTGCCGGCTAATAAACCAATACCTGTGTCTTTATTTATAGCACCTATTATGGCTTGAAATGACTCCCGCAAGACCGTCTCTAAATTAACGAATCTATGTGTTAAGGGGACTACAATATCAACAAACCGTGCATCGTTATGTTTTCTAATATCGGCGATTTGTTCCATATTTTCGCTGATTAAATCTACTTGTCTTGCTAACTCGTTTCGAATCTCTTCACTATCGTCTTTCAAATGTTCTTCAAACTTATTTTCCAGCTCTATGTTTTTCTGTGATAGATTATTAAACTTAACCTCAATCTCGTCTTTCCATTCAAAAAACTCTGTTTCCCATTTTTCGCTCATTTAACCACTTTTTTTTATTTTTTTTTGCCATTCTTTTACTTGTTTTATCTGTGCTTTCGTTAATCCTAAAGTAGGTATGCTCATTCTTGCTCTACCGTCTTTGGATAACGCTTCTATTCTTTTAGCCATTTTTTTTTCATACCTCTAATTTTTTTATTTTTATTTTCATTTTCTTCTTACAAACCCAACACATGTGCTTTTTTGGAGGTTTATAGCGATATATCGCACCACAGCTTTGGCATTCGAAAACTATGTTTCCAAAATCCTTATATTTCAGATTTGTTCCACAGAAAGAGCAGAAATTATCGTGGGGTTTGATACCTGTTCCGCAATATTTACATATCCGTAATTGTTGGATTTGCTCTAACTCTTTTATTAATTCTCTTCTAATGGTTGACATCTAGCTTGCTACCTCCGGGACTAATCTTTTATTAAAATTTTCAAGGTTGATTTTTTCAGAAAATCCTAGATTATTTCTTTTCAAATTAATTAATAATTCTTTTAGCCAGAATCGATGACACAATTTAATATCAAGCGTCGGACAATAGCAAATTAAACAGTAATTCTTCCTGAATCGGAACAATTTATATAATTTAACTAATTCTTGTCTCGATTCTGGATCGTTTTTAGCGTAATTTTGATACAATTGTTTGGCTAATTCAAAGTTCTCTCCAGCGCGTTTTCTTAAAGCAGAAGGATTCCCTAAAGCCTTACACTTTAAATATTCGATTCCGTGAATTTCTAACAGATCTTTCATGAATTTTGGAGAAAAATAAGTTGGATACAAACTCCAATAGCGAATGTCTACGACCACGTTTACTTTTAATCTTTCTAGGGTTTTTACGAACTGGTCGGGTTTAATCCCCTTAATGTAAGTGGTTTTAATTTTCTGAGTAAATTTCGCTAATTCTTTGTATTTTCTATCTATTCCCATTATTTATTCCTTTCTAATATTTCGTATATAACTCTTAAATCTTGTAAGGAAAGCCGGTCTAACCCTGCTTTACTGTATTGTGCTAATTTCTTTATCTTTTTATACAATTCCTTTCGTTCTCCCATCTTTTTATCCCTCCCTAATTACAAACGATTCAAAATCTATTCTACATTTATCACCAATATAACTATAACCCTTTTCTTTTGCTCTATCCTCATCAGTAGCATATACAGAAACCTCACCGTGAAGAACTACTTCGTATAAAATCCACTTAAAATACGAATCGCAAGAAAGACAAGTCCACGAATTAACTCCACAGTCGGCTACGATATCCTCTGATTGACAATAAGGGCATTTATTTGGAAAGTGAGCGTGTTTATATTTCTTCAAATTTTCGCTATGCTCTTTCCGTAATCGCATATTATACTTTTCTTCTTTTTTTATTTCGGTTCCTTCTGGAATCTCCTTAAAACGATCGAGAAATGCTTGTGGATTCTTTTGCGTTCTTAATAATGAAGTCTTCACGCAAATTTTACAATACCTACACTCTAAAATTTCAATGGATTTTCTTAGAAGGATATTTGGTTTCAATTTCTTCTTACATTTTGGACAAATAAGCGTTTCTAATACTAAACTCATCTTCTATTAAGCCTCCATCTGTTTCTTTTTATTTTTTGACATTATAAACTCATCTAACCGTTTAGTATTTACAACTGCTAACTTTCTTTTAGCAATTTTATAATATTCCTTTGAAATTTCAAACCCTATGAAGTTGCGACCTAATCTCCAGGCCGTTAATAAAGCCGTACCAATTCCTGCAAATGGATCGAGAACTATTCCAGCTCTAAATCCTTCGTTGCAACCACAGTCAGAATATCCGGTAAATTTCACATCTCTTGAAATATGACCGGGATATCCTGTTTTTCTATTCCTTCCTATCTGAATATTACCGTCTAAATTAACGCCCTTCCACTTCTGTTTGAGCTTTAGATATTCTTCTGTCTCCTTGTAAAGTTTTACTCTTGGTTTCCCGCATTCTTTACAGATAAATCTCGGACATCCGGCTTTGATAGGTGTCTTTATTAAAGTATCTGGAAAGACTGCAAAATGTGCTTCTGAGCATGGTTTCGTTGGAATTGTCCATATTGCACGTTTGTTTCTCATCGAAACCCAATGTTTACTGAATGCTTTTGTTGGTTTAGATTGATCTCCTGTGTTCTTAAAATTGCTATTGGTTGCAGGAGCATATTTATATCTATCTTGAGTAGCTTTATTATCTGAAATTGGTTCAAATTGCTGATTAAAGAAATATTTTTTATTTTTTACAAAAAAATAAACATATTCAAAATCTACTGTAAAACGATCTTTTGCCGAACTAGGCATTGGGTTGGGTTTTTTCCAAATTATTGTATTTCTTAAAATCCAACCTCGATTAATCATTTCAATAGCGAATCGTTGGGGGATCATCAATAGACTTTTTTTATATTCTTTAGTAAATTTTTGATTCCCCTTTGAGGCACCATATTCAGAAGTTTTACGAGTAAAGTTTTTTGTATTTTTAGTATGTCCTGAACTATTACCACTTCCTCCATAAGTATCGCCTAGATTTACCCAGCACGTCCCATAATCGTGAAGTACATCTTTAATTAAATCAAAGACATTACAAAGATGTTTGATAAATAAATTAAAATCAGGTTCTAATCCTAAAGTTCCATACCAAGCACCACAATAAACGCAAAATACGGGTTTATTTAAGAAATTAAATGATAAATGATCTGACCAAATATGATCGCAATTCGGATCACCACCCCAAATTGTTGCGCGGATTCTATAATCTCGCAAACCCCAATATGGAGGGCTCGTTATAATACTATCTATTTTCAGACCTTCTTTAATCATTTGATTCAATCCAATGCGACAGTCCATATTATAAATTTTATTTATATCCATCTAGATTTGGACCTCTATACCGTGTTTTTTGTACATCTTTACGATCGAATCTTTAATTCGAATTTTTGATTTAACATCTTCAGGTAATAATTTGATTTTTTCAATAATTTTTTGAATATGGGACCAGGAAGAAATTTTCCTCTGATAAAGATAGTATGGTTTCTCTTCCTCAGTAATCCCCTCTGCTTTGATATAATTCATTTTTCCAAACCAAATCGATTCTGTGACGTAGGGGGCTACATTTAATATCAATCTTGTTGGGTCCGAATCCAAATTTGGTTCGATCGAAACGCTTGTCGTAAAACCTTTTACGAAAGCAATTATTAAAGAAGTCATCATGTCGTTATAACCGGGGGCATTAGGTTGCCAAAACGCTAGTCGGCCTTTATTAGTTGAAGTAATTGTAAATCTAAAACCAATTTTACTCTTGTACTTTCTAACGGCATTTGTGATTTTATCTATACAATATGGCCAAGGTTTTGAAACTATTAGTACCGAATTCCCCGCTTTTAACAACTTTTTTAATACGATTAAATAATTATCTAATATTTCAGGAAGTATGTCGTGAGAGCTTGGAAACATATAATCGTATAGGTTAGGATCGTCGTTCTTAATCTTTCTATATCCTTTATTAATTGCTTTTAAATTGGGTTCCATTACCTTCCAAGTTTCTTCAGTTTTTCTTTTATAGTGGATAGCTATTTTTTTAGCGTAACAATAAGGACAGTCATGGAGGCAGCCAAAACCAATATTACAGTTCTTCTTTGCCCATTCTTTAGTGCCTGAAGTTATTTTCCTACTTTCAACTTTTTCCATTTGTTATCTCCTTAAATAATTTTTCAACTTTATAGAGGAAATTAAGAGTTTCTTGTGCCTTCTCATATTTATCAATTAGGAAATGTTCAGGCTTATCTTCTAAGTATTCATGATATCTTTTTTTCCAAACACCTAACCATGATTTAACCCCTTCCATCATAACTCTATGACCTAAAAGAGTTTCACGCGCGATTTCTCTAACTTTATCTAGAGGAATAGTTCTCCCAAAAAGCGTTACTTCTTGACCCATTTGTTCAACAGATATAACTTCTCGATGGTCTCTATTTTCTTTTATTGTTTCTGACTTTTCCGCTTTTTTTATTTTTTGCACAGGAAGTTTGGTTTTCTTTTTTTGACTACTCATCTGTTTTGTTTGACTACTCGTCAATAAAAACCATACAAATTTAGAACGGCCAATCTGTTCATATCGCTTAGATATCTTATGTCCTTCATTCTCTAGCTTTTTTATTTCTCTTGGAATATTGGTTTTATCAATTCCCGTCTCTCTTGAAATCTCTTCGTTTGAAATCTCGCCTTTATTTTCTTGTAGATATTTCAATATTTTTTGACGATTCGTCTGTTTTATCTGACTACTCGTCATATCTTTAGCTGCCATTTATTTTAGAATCACCATTCGAGAATTTTATTTAAATCAATTATTTTATTTTCAATATTATTACTTTTACAAAATTCCTTTTGCGCCTCAGTTAGTTTAGGAGCAATATACATTAACCTTTCCTCTTTTCCTATATTATCAAGATAATTTCCTATTTGATTAGAAAAGTTTTTGAAGGAAGGTACAACCACTTTGAGTTCAATATTTAATCTCTTCTTTTCAGAGTCTAAGAATAGTAAATCCCCTCTATAATAAGTTTCTCCTAAAAGATATTCGAGTTTTAAGAACCTTAAGTTTGGTTCAATAATTTGAGGAAATTCAATGAGTAAGTTTTGAAGAACTTTCTCTCTAAATTTAATAATTTCTTTTTCTTTTTCCTTGCTTAATTTATTATTTATGTGGTTTAAAGTATAATCTATTGTTTCTATACGATATAAGATTTTTTCTTCAGGATTTATTTTACACTTGTTTATATCTTGAGTTTTTATAAATTTGAGATTATTATCATTTTTTATCAAATCTCTTTGATCATCTTTGACCAAAAGTGATCTATCGATATAAATCCATTTTTCACAGTTTTTACATTGAGTTTTAGGTCTATTGGGTATCTTTTTACTTCTCATAATGTATGTCTGAGATTTCCCGCAATGTTTACAAGTAATTTCAATTCCTTTCTGTTCCATATCAATTATCACTTCTGTATCTGCTGCCATAATTTTTTCATCAATACATTAATTTTGGATAAATATAAATCGCTAAATTCTCTTCTTTAACTGAAAGCTTTAAAGGTCCCTTACCTCTTGGGATTTCTACTTTAACAGCTTCTCTATTCGAAAAATAATCGATAGCATTCAGGATACTTGATTTTCTAAACACAACTTTTTGTTGATTCCAAGTGAGCCCAAAATCGACAAGGGAATCGTGAAGCGTTCGGCTAAATTTACTTAAAAATCTAAGGGTAAACGCCTTTTTATAATCATTGTAAGTAAATTTATTCCTTTCGTATGATGTGAGGAAAACCGCGCTTGGTTCTATTTCTAAAGCTAATTTTTTTCTGTTAAAATTGTACGGAAATTTTAAATATTTGGCGTATTCTGAAATAAGAACTTTACAGATCCCTGGTTTCATGTTATTAATAATTATCTCTAACTCCTCTTGGTTTAAATCCTTGAGATATTTATTATCGATAAAGAATAGAACAACGTTTAACTCGTTAGATTCTAAACGATGCGCTAATTCTTCTTTATACGCTCTCTTTGCTTTCGGGTCTCCCACTTCAACTAATTTTTTCAGCAAAGGAAAAGCGATCGTTCTATGAAGTATTTGGGTGTTATAATCGTTTTCAACCCACGCTTGCATATTTGAACAATGAGCGATAAACTCTTGCCGGGGGTCAATCCCGTAATTCTTTTCTTTTATTTGGATGTTGGAAAGTCCGTGAAGTTCGTGGCTTAGCTTATTCTCTACGTCGTCAATTGAAACAATTTCGTCAAAATCTTCAATCTCGTCTTTAGCGATATTTATAAGCAAATAAGCGCATTGTCGGAAATAATCGTCTTTTACATAAACATTAGACCGCCTATCTTCGTACTTTATTTTAAGATAATCGTTTAAAACGAAAACATCTTCAAAACTATTCTCGAATTTTACAACAATTTTCTTAATTTCTTCTGATAAGTCCAGAAGGGCTTTCTTTTTAAGATTTAGTTCTAATTTAATTTTCTTTTCTAATACACCGTTTAAATCCATTAAGTTTGCGCTTAAAATAATTTTAAATAATTCTAATTGGTCTCCCCTCTTGGGAGCTTTTATCTGATAATCTATTGCGATAAACTCTTCTGTTTCTATCTTTTTTTTTATCGTTTTTCACCAATTCTTTATTATAAAAATAAAAAAAATTAATTTGAATTATTCAGGTCCTATTTCCGCACCTAATTCTCCCTCAGGAACTTGGTCGGGATCGAAGAAATCCTTCATTTTTTTCTGACTTTTATCTAGCGCTTCTATTTCTCTATCAATTGCAGAACCTTTTAAGAGAAATTTCATTGATAACGAAGTGCTTTTTAGTACGAGACTAGTTGGCTTGATCTCCCATTCTTTAAAAACATCGCTTGAATCTAAAATCGCGTTTAGATTAGTTATAAATTGCTTAGTTTTATCGAAGGGAATTACTAATCTCTGTGCTTCCTTTTCCTTTTCAGTTAGTTTTTCTGATTTCTTTCCGGTCATTATTTTTTCACTAATTTTTTTTATGCCCTTGCCAGGACGCGAACCCGGGCAACGACTTGGTTAAAATAAAAAAATAATTTAATTAGTTTTTATAAAATTCTCTAAGGACCTATTTTCCTCCTGATATTTTTCTATAAGTGCTTCTTTAATTGACTTTGGGAAAATTTTTCCCTCTCTTTTCGAATATTTAAGTATAATATCGGCAAGATCCGGAAATCTCTTCAATAATCCTTCTATAACTTCAATAGCGTCTTTTTTATCTAAATCATCAACGATTTCTTTGTTGCTTATTGAAGTTTCGCCATAAGAGCATACGGAAACTTCTCTATGTATAGGCACGATTAATCATCTCCTTAAAATTCGTCCAAATCGTCATCGTCATCGCCTTCAAACTCAGCATTTTCAACGCGAGGCGCGAGGAAGTAGTTTAGTCTCCCTCCTTCGAGTAAACCGAATTCGATCTTAAGTGGATGGTCTGTTTTTAGCGATATTTTAAAATTTTCAGTAATAGCAGCGATTTTTAGAATTGATTTTAAAAAAGTTAACGAATAGGCCCCTGTGTTTTCTTCAGAAATATCTGGTTCTAACAAGTCGTCTAAGCTAAAATCGTATTGCATTTCACCAATTTGACCTGACGAACTGAAGAGCAATCCTTCGTTCTCGGTAGCTTTTACGTTAAGGATTTCAGAGTAGATTTCTGCGTCTTTTAACGCCTCGTTAAAGTGGTCTATATTCATGTCCCAAATCGCGTCAAACTCTATTTTCATAAGATTATCCAT
>JABCSY010000150.1 GCA_018238625.1 Promethearchaeota archaeon | reverse complement strand
GAATTACCTCTATTATTTGAAGAACAAGGATTAGGAGACTTTCTTTGTGAACTTATAGATTTAAAAGCAAAATTAGTTTCGTATAGTGAAGTCACTAATTATTCCGAATGGGTAAAAATGGTAGAGTTATACAAAAACGCTAGTAAAACGATAAGAATTGCGATGCCTGGCAAATATTTTAACATATCTGATTCGTATATTTCCATCAACGACGCCTTAGAACACGCAGCGGCTCATCAAGGATATAGGACTGAATTGAAAATGATTAATATTACCGAAGACACCAATATTGAAGAAGCATTAAGAGATTGCGATGGAATACTATTAACACCTGGTTTTGGAGAGAGGGCTGTTGAAGGGATGATTAAATCGGCTGAATATGCTATGGAAAGGAAAGTGCCCTTTTTAGGTATTTGTTTTGGTGCTCAGTTGTTTTACATTGCCTTCTGTAGAAAATATCTAGGATTAACTGGAGCAAATTCCTCTGAAATAGTTCCCGATACGCCATATCCTGTGGTAGATCTTTTAGAAAGTCAGAAAGACGTGACTGAGAAAGGAGGAAGTATGAGATTAGGTGCTCATCAAATAATTATTGAGAAGAACACTAAACTCTATAACGCTTACAACCAAAAAAAAATTAAAGAAAGGTTTAGGCATCGCTATCATATTCAAGAAAGATTTATTACAGAAGAAGCTAAACAAAAAGGAATGATTGTATCAAGTAGAGATGAAACCGGGAAAATAATAAATAGCATTGAATTAAATCGAGACGACCATTGGATGGTTGGAACTCAGTTTCACCCCGAATTTAAATCAAGACCATATGCTCCTAGTAAGTTGTATTTTGATTTTATTAAAGCATGTTTAAAAAAAAAAACTGGATCTAATTAAAGGTTGTCTTCAATATTTTAAAAATAAAGGAATAGATGTTTCTATCATTTGTCCATTCAAGTTTTCTTTTACTTGATTTGCACATCCAATTGTTAGTTCATCAATCTCAGAAGAATCATATTTGGCTCTATTAACCAATTCTTTTAAAACCAATGCGAGTAATCTGTCTGCTGATATTTGATGAAACACATCTCTTTCTGGTTGATTAGGACGACTTCTAGAGAACGCTGTTCTCAAATAATCTACTATTACAACTTCATGCAAAAAATTCACCCCAAATATAATTTTTTTTTTTTTTTTAATCTACTTTGATGAATAGAATTATATATTTTGATAAATATATAAACATCTTTCTTATACAATAATATATGGATGCTCTTATTTTTTACAATCTAGTTATTTATCTCCTCTTAAGATGTGTTGGATTTGGAATATCTCTTGATTTTTATCACAATACAAAAGAAACTAGATTTAAGTTAGCTATTATAGGATGGGGTTTTTGGGTAGTCGCTTCAGTTTCATCAATATCTTCTAGTTTTGTTAGTGATGAACTTATAATCGGGCTCTTTCTCTTTTTAAATGCATTATTTGTGGCAATTGGTACAATATTCTATATTTGGACGATATTTACATATTTTTTAGAGGTTCCTGCAAAAGTATTTATTTCTATGATTGTCTTTCTTCTGATTTTCCTCTCACTGATCTATTTTATTGTAAGTTATCAATTAGCCATAAATTTAGCAGTATCATTAGTTAGTATTATTTTATTGAGTGTCTATATAGTGCCAGCACTAAATTGGAAGATATTTAAAGAAAGCATGGGATTAGCATTAAAATGGTATTACATTTTTCTCATAAGTTTAGCAATTTATATTGTCATCTCGATTTACATCAGTTCTCAAGGTTTAGGCTATTATGGTGCGTATAGTTCATATGATATCGTACTTATTATTTTGAATTATATTCCCTCAATACTTTTCTATCTGATGTTGATCATTCTTTTAATTCATGTGGAATACAACTTCTCATATAATCATAGATTCATTTTAAAAGATAAATATTCTCATAATTTAGGAAATATCCTACAATTTATTTCTGGTTACATTGACTTAACATCTCTAAATAAAGATTTGGCCGAAAAGAAATCATCAGAATTACAAAAAACATTCAGATTAAAGTGCAGGGAAGCATCAGACCTCTTGAAAGAAATTCGACAACTATAAGGAAATATATATCGTTAAAAAAATTTTAGGATTGGAATAATACTAAAAATTTCATTATATTGAATATTTGAAATATACGCTTGAGCTTTGCTAAGAGAATTTATCTCGTTAATAAATAAGCTTAAAAAAAGTTATTTGTTATCTATATGTTAAGAATATAAGCGAATAAAAGTAATTTTTTATCGATGTTATACAAGAAAGAAAGACCCGCTATTTTAATGTTTAAAGATGGTCGTTATTTCGAAGGGATAGGATTTGGAGCGACGAAAAAAGTATATGGTGAAATAGTGTTCACGACAATTACTGGTGCGGGATATAATGAAACTTTAACAGATCCTTCATATAATGGTCAAATTGTCATTATGACGCACCCCTTAGTGGGAAATTATGGAGTTCCTGCTTGGGAAAAAGACGAATATGGTATTAACAAATATTTTGAATCTGATTCAATTAAAGTAAGTGGGTTCGTTGTGAACGAATGTTGTAAAAATCCGAGCCATTACGAAAGCGTAAAGACCTTAAACGAATTTCTTTTAGAGGAAGACGTTCCCGGAATTGAATGGATAGATACTAGAGCGATAACTAAAATCTTAAGAGAAGAAGGGGTTCAAGTTGGATTACTAGCGGTGTTTAATCCGGGTGAAAAACCTAAAATTGACGAGTTAAAAGAAAAAGCCAAAAATGTGGCCGATCCTAACCTTAGACATTTAGCTAGCGAAGTTTCGACTAAAGAAGTCAAGATATTTACCCCTCCTAATCCGAAAGGAAAAGTAATTGTAATTGACTTGGGAGTTAAACATAATATTCTTAGAAATTTGGTTAAAAGGAAAATAGAAGTAATTTTAGTTCCATATAATTATTCCTACGAGAAAATTATGGGATATAAACCAGATGGTGTATTCATATCCAACGGACCGGGAGACCCCGCTATGTGTAAGAAAGCAATTGAAGTCGCCAGTAATTTGATAAAAAATAATATTCCAACCATGGGCATATGCCTGGGGAATCAAATAATTGGTATAGCCGCCGGTGGATATTCTTATAAGTTAAAATACGGTCATAGAGGCGGAAACAAAACTGTTATTAATCCAATAACTAAGCAATGTTATATTACATCTCAAAATCACGGGTTTTGCGTGAAAGACTTTGAAAAGGGAGGCTTTAGCGAATTTCTTACTAACATCGATGACGAATCAAATGAGGGGATAATACACCATAGTAAGCCTATTTTTGCCGTTCAATTCCATCCTGAGGCATGTCCAGGCCCCTTAGATTCGTTGTATCTATTTGATAAATTTATCGAACAAATGGAGTTATGATTATGCCGTTAGATAAATCGATAAAAAAAGCTTTAATTTTAGGTTCTGGGGGCATTCGAATTGGGCAAGCTGGAGAGTTTGATTATTCAGGAAGTCAGGTTTTAAAAGCGTTAAAAGAAGAAGGTATAGAAACGATATTAATTAATCCTAATATTGCTACTATTCAAACTGACCCTACGCTATCTGATAGAGTATATTTACTTCCCATTAACGTAAAATATGTGGAGGAAGTAATAAAGAAAGAGAAACCAGATGGTATATTACTGGCATTTGGAGGACAGACAGCTTTAAATGTCGGTGTGGAGTTAAAAGAGCAAGGAATATTAGAAAAATATAACATAAGAGTCCTTGGAACTCCTATTGAGGCAATTGAGGTCACTGAAGATCGAGAATTATTCGTAATAGCTATGAATAAGGCAAACGCTAAAGTTTGTCAAAGTCAAGCCGTAACGTCGTATAAAGAGGCAATAAAAGTAGCTGAAAGCTTTGGTTTTCCTTTAATGCTCCGCGTAGCTTATACTTTAGGAGGTAGGGGTTCAGGTATCATTGATAACATGAAAGATTTCGAAAGAATGGCAAAAAAAGGGTTAGCTCAATCGAGAATCCATCAGATATTAATTGAGGAGTCCGTATGGGGCTGGAAAGAAGTTGAATACGAAGTTGTAAGAGATTTTGCCGATAATTGCTTCATAAATTGTAATATGGAAAACTTTGACCCAGTTGGAATTCATACAGGAGAAAGTATTGTAGTTGCACCTTCTCAAACGCTCACTAACGAAGAATATCATATGTTACGATCCGCGTCAATCCGCGTCATAAGGGGTCTTGGGATTATCGGCGAGTGCAACATTCAATACGCATTAAATCCTTTTTCAAAAGAATTTCGAGTGATTGAAGTCAATGCTCGCCTTTCGAGATCGTCTGCGTTGGCCTCAAAAGCTACGGGATACCCTTTAGCGTACATAGCTGCCAAATTAGCAATAGGATATACCTTACCAGAACTTAAAAATAAAATAACGGGCATAACAACCGCTTGTTTTGAGCCCGCATTAGATTATTTAGTTCTAAAAATTCCACGATGGGATTTGACTAAATTTCAAAAAGTTGACAGACGCATAGGATCTCAGATGAAATCAGTCGGAGAAGTAATGGCGATAGGAAGAACATTTGAGGAAGTCCTCCAGAAAGCTGTAAGGATGCTGGATATTGGAATGAAAGGATTAGTAGCAAATAATTTAGAATCAATTGATGATGTCAATGAATTGAAGTATACATTAAGAAACCCTACGGATTTAAGGCTCTTTAGAATTGCTGAGGCAATTAAAAAAGGAATCTCAATCGACGAAATATATCGTTTATCAAGAGTTGATAAATGGTTTTTGTATAAATTAAAAAATATAGTAGATCTTAACCGTCAGATACAAGATATTGAATTGCTTGAATCAGATGAAGATGAGAAAAAATATTGGTTAGAGCGTGCTAAAAGATTCGGTTTTTCAGATGGCCAAATTGCTAAGATAATGGGCGTTGATACAATATTCATCCGACAAATGAGAAGAAGACTAAATATTCATCCTTTTGTTAAAAGAATTGACACGTTAGCCGCCGAATGGCCAGCAGTGACTAATTATCTTTATTTAACATACAGCGCATCGGAACACGATATTAATTTTGAAGAGGAACATAAATCTAATCTTAAAAAAGTTATTGTATTAGGCTCAGGAACTTATCGTATTGGCGCTTCTGTGGAATTTGATTGGGGCTCGGTCAATTGTTTATGGGGATTAAAGAAGTTGGGAATCGACCAAGCAATAATGATTAATTATAACCCTGAAACAGTATCAACTGATTACGACATTTCAGATAAGCTTTATTTTGAGGAATTATCCGGAGAAAGAGTGTTAGATATCTGCGAACTCGAGAAAGCAGATGGTATCGTAGTATCCGCAGGGGGCCAAATAGCTCAAAACTTAGCTTCCAAATTTTCTAAATATTCTGAAATCTTTCGTAAAACGGGTATAAATATCTTGGGAACTCATGGAACGCGAATCGATATGGCAGAAAATCGGAGCAAATTTAGCACCTTATTAGATCAATTAAATATAAAGCAACCTGAATGGAATGCATTAACAACAAACGAAGAAGCCATCGAATTTGCGCAGAAAGTGGGATATCCAATTCTCGTTAGACCTTCATATGTATTAAGTGGTGCAGCTATGAGAGTTTCTTACGATGAAAAAACGCTAAGAGATACTCTTGATCTCGCCGTATCCATATCAAGTGAATACCCTGTTGTAATAACTAAATTCTTTACAGATGCCAGGGAAATTGAGTGTGATGGTGTATGCGATGGTGAAAATGTATTTATCGGTGCTATTGTAGAACACATCGAGAATGCAGGTATTCACAGTGGAGATGCTACTATGGCAATACCTCCTCAAACAGTTTCCAATGATGTTATTTCAAAGATTGAAGATTATACGAATAAAATTGCCTTAGCATTAAAAATTCACGGTCCTTTCAATGTCCAATATCTCGTTAAAAATAACGAAGTTTACGTAATTGAATGTAATTTAAGATCTAGCAGAAGTATGCCCTATGTTTCGAAATCTCGAGGCATAAATTTAATGAGACTTGCAGCTGAAGTTATAATGGGAGAAAAGATTCCAAAAAGATTAATGGAGCTTCCTATTGGAGATTATGTGTCAATAAAAGCTCCTATGTTTTCTTTCATGAGACTTGATAAAGCAGATCCGATACTTGGAGTTGAAATGGCGAGTACGGGAGAGATCGGTATAATTGCAGACGATTTTCCAGATGCTTTAATTAAAGCTCTTGAAGCAACGGAACAAATAATACCTATAGAAGGGGGAAACATTCTAATTTCAGTTGGTGGAAACGAACTCAAGAAACAAATTATTCCCTTAGCCAAAAAAATAATAGATTTAGGTTTCACGATTTTTGCTACAGAGGACACGAAAAAAGCTTTAAACAAAAACGATATTAAAGCTGTGAGACTTTATAAGGTCCATGAGCATGGCTTGGAGCCTAATATCATGCAATGTCTACAAGATGGGCGTATTGATATGGTAATAAACATTCCTTTACCAACTACAATCGAGGAAAAATTTAAAACCATTATGGAAGACGAATATAAAATTAGACGCATGGCAGTAGACTACAACATTCCTGTAATAATTAATTTACAGCTAGCAAAAGCTGTTATCGACGCTATAAAAAATATGCGTGAAAAGAAAATTGAAATAAAGTCGCTTAACGAGTATCATCAAACGCTAAAAGAAGTATATTGGTAAAAAAGAAATTTAATTATTTGAATCGTTATATTAAGGATTTTATTGTAAAATCTGTTTTAAATTTCTTTTTTCTCAAGCTTTAAAATCAAGAGATTCTCCACAATTTGGACAAAATTTAAATTTGATTCCCATGTGATACCTACAAACGGGACTATATAAGCCCGAATCGACGTGTTCCAGTTGATCTTGAACCTGTTCTGTTCTATATGACTCAGTTGACACTTGATAATAGCCTCGTCGGTATCCTAAATTATGTAGATGGTATAGTTTCTTCATTACTTCCTGTATACCATTCTCATTTTAAAGAACTTTTTAAAGAACGATGTGAAAGGTGTCAAAAAAATCATAATTGTAAGATTTTTAAAAATGAGAGTGAATATATTTTGGTTTAGAGAATGTGATTAATTAAATAAATCTATGAAAGTCTAATCGAATACACTAAAGATGTATTAAAATTTTCCTTGAGGTTGAGACCCCACACAGCACAAATAACGATAGTTTGCTGAATAAAAATGTAATTTATCCAAGAGTTTAAACGATATCAATCTAAATTTTTACTAAATAATTAAAAGAAAAAGATTTGGTTATCACCTAAAAGGTGTTAATACCAAGAAATTTATTTTTTAGTATTTTCACTCATGTAATTATTATTTATTAAAGCTAGTTTCGTTGCGCCATGCTAATATTGAAAAGTTAATAATTAACAATCCTTGAACAACGGGAAAAATCGGATACCACCAAATTCCATTTATATCGGGATAACCCCATATCACATGGTATATAATCCATTGTACCATTGCCCAAATAGCAGGAATTATACCGAGAATTACTCCCTCCTTTCTTTTAAACAATAGAAGCAGAATGCTAATTGCTATAATTACCGCAGTGATAATGGTAACAACGCCCCCAATAGTTCCTTGCTGTCCCATTTGACTTAGAGAACCGGGTATTTCACGTACAAATTTATGAATAAGATTGACTAATAATACTGCTATGACGGCCTGAATGTAAATAGATGGATATTTCGAATCATTTTCTTTCATTTTTTCACCTCCTTTAAAAATAATTATTTTATAAAATTGAAATGGATCATTTTAAGAAGCTATTTTTTTTTCGGAATTTTATTTTTTTTTTGAAATCTGTGAAAGAGATGATCTAATCCCATGATTGGATGAGAGAACATCATTCTTGGTCCTGTATATCGCATTACTTTTCTGATTTCCTTTCTCATATCTGGTTTATAACAATGAAAAAGACATTTAGAACAAATTGGTTTTGTACTAAATTTTTTCAGATA
>JABCSY010000149.1 GCA_018238625.1 Promethearchaeota archaeon | reverse complement strand
AAATCGTACTTTTACACGGGTGCTATCCTTTACTTTAAGAACCTTTTTGATTAAATCGTCTTTCAATTTCGACCAATCTTCTGTTTATTAGTTTTTATAAAACATTTAAATAATAACTATTTTGCGAATTTATTTTTTTTAATTAATTAATTGAACTTAAAAACGCCATTTTATACCCTAAACATTTAAATAGAAATAAAACATAAGATTTTTTATGAATTCTGAAGTTAGTTATAGTAAAAAATACACGTACATTTTTGTCTTCTTTTATCTCTGCGAAGGTTTTTCTCAAGGAATTCCATTTCTGTTCTTTCCTCAATACTTGGCACATACATTAGGTGGATCGTATGATATTGCTTTATGGTTAGTCATTTATTCAATAGGAAACTTACCTTGGGCAATAAAAATGATTGTGGGCGTATTCAACGATAGATATGGTTCTAAAAAGCATGGTCAACGATTCCCATGGATACTTAGTTTTGGTGTCTTCGGAGGTGTTTGGTGGATAGCAATGGCATTTTATCTTCCTGTTAATGAGATTTATCTTTGGTTGACAATATATTACTTTATGACGCAATTAGGAATGGCATTTGCAGATACCGCCTTAGACGGTTTAATTCTCGATGTTACACCTAAAGAGAAGTTAGCACGAGTTCAAGGATATACTTGGACTATGATGTTTTTAGGTTATGGTGCGGGAGGAATGCTTTTAGCGTTGGTTTTTTTAGCTCTAAATATTGTACCCGTCTTATTTATCGTAACAGGAGTTTTAGTGATTTTATCTAGTGTCTTTCCCTACCTTGTCAAAGAACCTCCTCTTGAAAAGAGCTCATCAAAGGAATTTGGATTGGATTTACTGACAATTGTTACAAAAAAGCGAAATTGGAAAGTCTTTATGTATACTTTCTTGGCGGGCATTCCATCAATAATGTTTTTAAATTTCTTTATGTATGTAGTTTTGATTGGCATGGGCGTTATAGATGTCAGTGAAACATTATTAACGATTGTTGGAGGGGGTGCCGTTGATTTACAAGCGTGGAGTTCGATATTTTACCTTGTTAATGGTTTTGGTATAATTTTTGGTTCTCTTATTGCAGGCAAATTTGGTGACAAAAGCCGTAAAAAGACTCTTACATACGTCTACTTAACATATATTCCATCATTTCTAATAGTAGTTGTACCTTTTGTGTTATTAACTGGCGAAATTGTTCCGTTAATATTTGGAATGATATTTCTGTTCTTACTAGGTGCTCTTCAAAACGCTATGACGGTAGTAAATCAAACAGTACGCGGAGATTTATCAAAGAATTACTATCCTAAACTTAAAAGTACCTATTTTGCAACGTTAGTTTCACTAGCAAATTTTGGTCAAAATGTAGGTACAATTGTCGGTGCAGGTCTTTTTGCTCTTTTCGCGTTGGTTACAAATAGCTTCTATATGATATTTTTCTTCGTTTCTGTTTTCTGCGCTGTCAGTTTGTTAGCAAGCTACTTAATTTTTAAAAAAATCGATCCTTTAGATTACGAGCTAAGAAGCTAAGTTTGATAAAGAATAAGATTAAATCTTAAATCTTTCTCTTTTTTTTTTTTTAATCAATTAAATACAAATAGCAACAATAATCAAAAGTTAATAAGCCCCCAGGGGGACTTGAACCCCCGACCTGCTGATGTCTTAAAACTTGAATAAGTTATACAAGTCAGCTGCTCTACGAACTAAGCCATGGAGGCCTATTAATTTTAATTAGTATATTAGATGATATATATTAAAAACGAATTAATTATTAATTTTATGATTGTGAGAAATCTAATATAAGAATGGAGTTATAAACGCTAAAATTTGACATAAATATAACTAAAAATATTTCTTACTTTTTATTATCTTTAAATTTATCTAGGATAGAAGTCATTCAATTACCATGGAAAAATGCAATTTGTGCGATACTCCAACCTCATTTAAATTTATGGGAGAAGGGCAATATATTGGAAAATTTATTTGCCCTAAATGCCAATCAGAAAAATTTAACACTAATTTTAACACTGGCTGTGCTGCTGATAAAGATTGTTCAATTAAAATAAAAAAAAATAATAAACCATACTAATTCATGTTTTTATTATAAAAATCTTATAATTTCAAATGATATCATTAAAGTTTATTATAAACCAATACTAATTTTGCAGTTTTTACAATTGAAAATGGCAATACAAATAGTTAAAAGTAAACTTTACTTTTTCATTAATTAGATTATTAAGCCTCTATATTATTGAAAAGGAGTTGTAATTTAGTTTGTTTACCAAAGAAGAAGTTGAGATTTTAGCCTATCAACTATATAAAACGGGGGAAAATTACGATAATTCAGTCTGGTACCTTGCCGAACTATGCGTAAAGATTAATAAAAATGTGAAGAATGGGTACGATATAAAACCACTTGAAACAGATAATTTGGTGTTGTTGATAAATGAAAATGTTAATGGGGAACTACTCACACCCACTAAAGATGAAACTAAAGAATTAGCTGAATTTATTTACAACGCGCACCCTGAAAAGAGCAAACTTCATTTCTTTATTGCTGAAAAGCAATTACTACTTTCTGAAATTTCAAAGATTATTAAAGAAAATAGAAAAAACCAGTAACCCAAGCAATATAGAAAGGTTTGCTTACTGTGTTGCTGCAGTAATGGTACAATTATCTACTTTTATAGTTGGTGAAAATGTTGGGGTTTCTACTTCCCACCAATAAATTTGTTGAACATCCTTACCTATTGCTGAAATATTTGAACAAATTCTCAGTAGATTATCAGATAAACGAAGTTTTCTTACTGGTTTTTTAATTTCACCGTTTTCAATAAGAAACATGCCATCTCGAGGTATTGTTGAAAATAATCCATCCATCATATTTGTGAAACGAGTATACCAATTAGAAGTTAAGTAGATAGTAGGTTTTTTACATTCGGCAATCATCTCTTCTAACGTATAATCTCCTCCGCTGATAACAATATTAGACGGCCCAGGTGCTAGGAATTTAGAACCAATCCCGAAGTCGAAAAATACTGAACTACCCGTATTTTCTGCTTGTTCCATTTTACTTGTTGATGTATTGTGAAGTAATCCTTCAAGAATTCCATTTGTAAAAATTGGTGTTTTACCTGTAGGAGTACCCTCTACATCAAAAGGACGGCTTCCCAATCCATTATCAAGTAGAGCATTATCTACTACTGTAAAATCTTCAGAAGCAATTTGCTTTCCAATATGTTTGTTTTTAAGAGGACTCATACCAATCATTATTTTAAGGGGATTTATACCATCAAAAACTTGACCTAAAACATTAGCGGCAACTGTAGGGCTCATTATGACATCGTATTTTCCTGGGTGACCTTGCGTACCTCCTACTGCCATTTTAGCGATTTCACCCGCTTTAACGCCAGCTTTAATAAACTTTTTTTCAACTCCTGTAAGATCTCTATTGCAAACAATTCCTTGTCCGCTGCTTTCGGCATCAACAAAGGATCGGATTGTAAATCGGTAGTACGAGCCATCGTAAGAGCCTTCATTTCCATAACTAGTCATTAATTCTGTTTTAGAGTATCCAAAGTAAAGTACTCCTGCAACTTTTTTAGCCCCACTTTCCAATGATGTTTGTATCGCTGCGTTGACAAGTTCTGGCGCTTTTTCTGAAAAGTTCATTATTTTTGGGTCGAAGATTTGCTCTAACTTTTTATATTTATGCAAGTTACTTTCCATGCCATTGTAGAGAAAACTTTCTGGTAGCTTCAAAAGAAATTTGGACGCTTTTATAATAGTATTTCTGATTTTTGTTGGAGTTGGAGCTTCTATATCGATCTGAGTCGTTCTTTTTCCTTTAGCAAGAAAAATTTCTAAAATATCATTATTCCATATCTTAGAATTATCTATCAAAGAATTTGAAAACCTTATTTGGTATGTTTTTCCCTTGATTCTTTGAGCGATAATTTCGTCAATACTTTCTTTTTGGGCAATTTCGATGGCGACTTTAAGAAAGTCCTCATTTTCACTCATTTTCTTTTACCTCCTAAGTTTATATTTCTCAATCGGACGTGTGGTCCTCCCAACCACACAGGGACTCCTTGCATCGGTTCACCTTTTCCACAATATCCATGGGGCGAATTGAAATCTTTAGAAACGGCATCAACATTACCTAGAATACCAAATGTAGTTAATTCAAGAATGGGTCGACGAATCATCGTATCAGTTATTTCCCCGTTTTCAATTAAATATACTTCAAGACCAACGTATTTACTTTGAAAGCGGCGGTCATCAATGTTCCATTCAGTAAAACTTTTCATGTAAATTCCTGTTTTAATATCTTCAAACAATTCTTCAAATGTAAAATCTCCTGGAGCAAAATATGTATTAGCCATACGAATAATAGGTTCTCTTTTATAATTAATTGCCCGAGCCGCAGCATTAGATTTTGTGTTGTATCTACTAGCATATTCACGGTTTAGAAGCAATTCATTTAACATCCCCTTTTTAATTAGATAACGCGGACGGGCTTTCACACACTCATCATCGTAAAGATAAAACCCAGAATTACCAGGACGAGTTGGGTCGTCAATTATAGTGACTTCATCTCTTCCTATTTTAATATCACCGAGATTGCCTTTTTGTATTAGGTCCAAATAAAATGATTCTCCTGCTTGCGCACCTTCTCGCCCTAAAATTCGATCTGCTTCACTAGGATGACCTACATTTTCATGAGCCATTATTCCAGCAACCTCTCCACTAATAACTACGTCTACTTCTTTTAGATTCGTTTCAATTGCGTTTCGAGCAGCTTTCACTAAACACTTATTATCGTCTATAATTTTTTCAACTACATTATTTTCTTCAATCCATTCCCATCCGCTAGCCCCCCCTAAGTTTAGCATTCTTTGTTCTCCTCCCGCTTTCCCTTTAGCAGTATTGAAAGAAATCGTAGAGATAATTGAATTTTCAGATTCAACTTTTGAACCTTCACTAGTAACAATATATTTTTCGTCTGAATATAGGTCCAATATAAAAGTTCTAGTAGGTAATTTAAATCGAAATTCTTTATTCAAAGTTTTATCTATATCAATCATAAATTTCTGTTTTTCTTCAATTGAAATATCCTCAAATTTTATCTTTACAGGCGTCTTCCATTTTGCTTGAACAACCTTCTCCTCTGAAAATGAAATTGGTGTTTTTCTTTTACTAGCTTTAGCTAATTTTATCGCTTCTTCAATAACATCTTCAATAGTGTTTTTAGTTAAATTTGCTGTAGAACAGAAACCCATTCCTCCATTAACAAGAACTCGAATTGCAATACCACTTGAGTAAGTAATTCCCCCGCTAAGTATAACGCCATTTCTCGTAGCGTAACTTTCATCTCTTGAATCAACTACTCTTGCTTCGATATATGATGCCCCATGGGAAACACCATAATTTACAGCAAAATCAGCTGTATCTTTTCCATTCTCCATTATAAGTTTCTCGTTTTTTGCTTTTTTAAATATTAAACTCAAAATAAGTGAGATTAAAATCTATATTGTAATATTTAATAATATTAAATAGAATAATTTAAATTATTTTTTGGTTGTTAAATTGCCAAGTCCAAGAAAAAAAAAGCCCATTGATGACAAACAAAAATCTCTTTTTTCTTTTGTAGAAGAAACACACCCTAAAACGAAAAAAATAGAACCTGATATTAAAAAGCAAGATGATTCTAAAGAAAAAGAGGTGATAGAGATAGAGCAAACTAAAATGGAACCGGAACTGGAGTCAAAGAAAGTTCCACAAACACTCCTTTTCAAAACAAAAAGCCATAACTTCGGTTTAAAAGAAAGTGATATTACCTTAGAAAAGGTTCAGAGAGAATCTGTAAGTTCGAAGTACCTTAGATATTTAATTAAAAAGGGAGACATCGTCGAAAATTTAGAAAGAGGCTTACTTTTAGATGTAGATTATGATGGAGGTCAAAATAAAGCTTACTGTAAATTTTACGATTTGGATAACGACGATATCAAGATATGGATAGATACAACCGACCATGATCCTTATTGCTTAAGCAAAGAACCAATTTCAGAATTAGAAAAATTAACTTACTTAGAAAAAACAGGGGAAACGAATAAACTTGTTGATTATGAAGGATTTAAAAGATTCGAAGAAATAAAGCGTTTTGAACTGCTTAGCGATAAGGAAATAACTATGACGAAGATATATGGCAATACACCTATAGATATAGGAGGTTCTGGCATTAACATCAAAAATATCTTAGGGGAAAACAAAATAAAAGCGTATGAGGCAAACATAAGATACCATTTAAATTATATTTTTGATAGGCAATTAATTCCCGGATTAATTTATCGAATTAATAACGGAAAACTTGAAAAAATTGATTACCAAGAAAGCACAGAAGAAACTAAAAAACTAGCAAGCGAATTAAGAGATATATTTAAAGGTGAAAAATCTGAAATGCAAGAATTTTCTGAGAAATTTATAGACATTTTCATTACTCCAATTCCCGATGTGAAACGATTAGCGATGGATATTGAAATTAAAGTGGGAGAAAGAGATTATGGGATTCCTGACCCTCGCCTTGCGAAGCAAGAAATAATAAGTATATCATTTGTGGCTTCTGATGGTTTAAAATTGGTGTATATATTAGAGCGTGAAGGTTTTACTTTCAAAAAACTCCATGAAAGTTTCCCTAACGATGCTGAAATAATTTTTTTTAAAACCGAAAAGGAGCTGTTGGTTGAAAGCTTTAGAATTTTGTGGGATTACCCTGTAGTTATTACTTTCAATGGAGATAATTTTGATTTAAGTTACATGTTTCACAGAGCAAATAAATTAAAAATCGATAGAGATTTAAATCCAATTCATGTGAAAAGGGGTTTTGGAATAATGTCAAAATCAGAATGTGACTTAAGAAAAGGCGTTCACATTGATGTTTTTAACTTTTTCTTCAATAGAAGTATTTCTGGTTATGCTTTTAGTGGAGCTTATCAAAGTGCTTCTTTAAATTCCATAAGTGCCGCGTTGTTAGGTGAAGAGAAATACGCACACGAAGAAGAGATTCATGACATGGATTACGGAACCCTTGCTTGGTATAATCTTAAAGATTCAATATTAACTTTAGAACTAACAAAATTCAATAACTCTTTAGTCTGGAATTTGATCGTTTTATTATGTAGGATTACAAAAATGCCAATTCACGATATGGTGCGACGGCAAATTTCAACCTGGATACAAAACATTTTTTTCTTCGAACATCGTCGCAAAGAATTTCTCATTCCTAGAAAATCCGAGATTTCAGATTCTAAGAAAGGTGGTGCATTGATGTCGAAATTTTTCGACGGAAAATTTCAAGGCGCATATGTTATTCAACCTGTTCCTGGAATTCATTACGATGTAGTAGTTATGGATTTCTCAAGCCTATACCCTTCTATTATAAAAGAATATAACCTATCCTACGAGACTGTTCTCTGTCCTCATAAAGACGACGAAGACAACCTTGTTAAAGGAACTCCTTACCACATATGTACTCATAAAATGGGAATATTTGCTTATGTAGTTGGTTTCTTCCGAGATACCAGAGTAAAATACTTTAAACCAAAATCAGCTGATAAAACCTTAACTCAAAAACAGCGTAGTTATTACCACACAATCCAACAAGCGCTTAAAGTGTTTATAAATGCAAGCTACGGCGTATTTGGTTCCAAAAATTTCCCTTTGTTTTGTTTACCTGTTGCCGAAAGCACAACCGGAATTGGACAATACTCCATAAAACAAACGATAAAGAAAGCAGAAGAACTTGGAGTCAAAGTACTTTACGGAGATACCGATAGTGTTTTTCTTCTCAATCCATCCAAGACTCAAATGAAAGAAATATCAGATTGGAGCAAAAAAGAATTAGACTTAGATTTAGAAGAGGAAAAAACATACCAATTCTTAGCACTCTCACAAAGAAAGAAAAATTATGTAGGAATTTATAAAGACACTAAATTTGTTGATATTAAAGGGTTAGTCGTCAAAAAGAAAAACACACCAGAATTCATAAAAAAAACTTTTAGCCAAT
>JABCSY010000148.1 GCA_018238625.1 Promethearchaeota archaeon | reverse complement strand
AAACTAAGGACGATTTACAAAATCACATTGTCTTTTTTAAATTAATATACAATAATCTTAAGGGAGAACAATTATTTCACGGATTTAGACTATTGACAGCTCCCAAAAAATATCCATTAAAAAATCCTTTTATTTCTTGGGAACTTAATGAAGTCTTTTGCGGTGAATCAAATAGAAAGGAATACGAAGTTAAACTAACGAGCAAAGGAATTGCATTATACTTACATATAGATTCTGATAAATTTGATTTTGTGGCTTCTGACAACTTCTTTTCCATGGAACCAAATGAAACTAGAATTATTTCGTTAAAAAATTTAGAATTAATGTACTCCTCTGAACCAATTTATTTAAAAATTAAAAAAGAAGATTTTGTGGTGAAATCTTTGTTTGACTTATTGGAAAATTCGTAATATTTTTACGCCTTACTAAAAATTACTATTCAATGAACTAAAAATGAAATAATGGTAAGAAAAAAATGGCTAAAAAAGAAAAAATTGTTTTAATTGGAGCAGGATCTCTCCAATTTGGTCTTGGGACGATTGGAAGTATAATTAATAGTGAAATATTGCGAGGATCTACAGTCTGCTTACACGACATTAATCAATCTAACTTAGATTTAGTTAATCAAGCGTGCGAAGAAGCAATTGCGAAGGAGAATTTAGATCTTACTTTAGAATCGACTATAAATAGAAAAGAAGCTTTAAAAAATGCAACATTTATTATTAATTCAATTGAAGTTCCGCCTAGATTTAAATGGTTTGATTTGGATTATGGAATTCCTCATAAATACGGAAATAAACAAATTATGGGCGAGAATGGAGGTCCTGGAGGGTTATTCCATTCATTACGCGTAATTCCTCCCATACTAGAAATTTGCGAAGATATCACAAAGATTTGTCCTCATGCTTTTTTTATTAATTTTTCAAATCCTATGAGTAGAATATGCTTAGCTATTAAACGAAAATTTCCATCATTAAAATTTGTAGGATTATGTCACGAATTTCCTGGTTTTAAGCATCATTTTAGTCGTATACTTGGAACACCGCTTTCTAATCTTGAAATGAAAGCCGGAGGGTTAAATCATTTTGGAGTTCTCTTAAAAATCAAATACATTGACAAAAATAAAGATGCTTATCCTGAGTTGCGTAAGAAAGCTCCTGAACACCTCAGTAAGTTGAATGGGTTCATGTTTGATTTAGACTTGAATATATATATTTTAGAAAAGTTTGGATACATACCATACACTCAAGATTCCCACTTTGGTGAATACATATCTTGGGCATCTGAGAAAGGTGATGTTGAAGGTGCTCGATTGTTCTACAACGAATATAAAGCAATTACTTTATCAATAGGTGAAAAATTAAAGAGATTAATTAAAAAGGGTAGAGGGAGCCGCCTTGTAAAACCAGATGAGGAACGCGCAATACCGATAATTGAAGGTATTCTAACTAACTCAAATCACGAAGAAGCATCTGTGAACTTGCCAAACGATGAGATTATAACGAATTTACCACGCGATTTAGTAGTCGAGTGTCCAGCGATCGTTAATAAGGAGGGATTAAAGGGCATAAAACTTGGCGAGTATCCTAAGGGTTTAGCTGCGCTTCTACGAAATCAAGCTTCAGTTCAAGATTTAGTGGTAGAAGCAATACTTAAGAAATCGAAGGAAATTGCTTTCCAAGCCTTATTATTGGATCCTACCATAGATAATACTAAAGAAGCCGAGAAAATGTTCGAAGAAATGTTAAAAATTAATCAGGATTATATAAATATAGAATAATAAATATTAGAGGATATCTATATTTTATTTATCAATCTTTTATCTTCCAGATATTTTACTAATTCCAATATCTTGTTAGGGGTTATCACTTCCTTATAGTCTAAAGAAAGAGAACTTGCTATCCTCAAAATATCATTACCCTTACAGATTAAATTAATCAATTCATTGAGTGGACCAAAATATTCATACTTCATTTTCTCTATAAAATCTTTGAAAAGGGGTATTTTATATAAATTAAATAAGTAATCTACAAGAAGGGGTCCTTCAAAGTTTGCTTGATAAGTCTCTCTGAATCGAGCTGAAACGCTATTATTATCTATGATCACACCTTTTATTTGCTTATTCCATTTTATTTTCTGAATTTCAACGAATTGTTTTATTTCATCCTTTGTTAATTCAATCAAAGAAACGGTATTAGGGGATATATCAACTTTCTTAATCCACTCTAACGATTCTAATTCATAATCCAAATAGGTGTTGAATAATTCTTTTCCCAATAAGAAAAGTTCGCTTGACTCTCCGTTTGATTGATTGTTAGAAGGTTTAATAATGAGAGATAATTCTTCTAATATTTTAATCAGAGTGCCAAATCTATTGAAAATTCCTTGATGAATGTAAGGCCATAACTGTTCCGTAATATCCTTATCTTGAATTGCAAGAATATAAGAGATGCTCATAGCCATCGAAATGACTCTTTTTAATTCAGTTGAATCACAATATTCTACAGTATCCATAGAGGAATGGTAATGTGTATCCTCATGACCAAACATAAGAGAGGGAATACCAAAGTAAGCGTCTATAAATAGAACATGATCGCTTCCCCCATCAAATCTTTTAATACGATAGGACATCGGTATTTTAGTCCCATTAATGGCAATTCCTTTAGGATGATCAGCAATATTTTCAATAAAAAAAGTTGATATATCGTTTAGAATTGAAGGTGTAGAACGTGGAGTTAGGTTTACAATCATAGGGTATCCAATCTTTAAAGGATGTTCTCCAATCATATCTAAATTTATACAAGCTAATACATTCTTTATTTTGTTTTCATGATATTTCATCCAAGGTACAGTTCCATTGAATTCTGGCACCCATACAAATCTTATTGTCCGTTTTGGTATTTCTAAGATATTTTTATCTATTGAATATTTTAGAGCTCTTGCTAATTCTAACAAACCAGCTGCTCCACTAGCATTATCGTTAGCACTAGGACGGGGATGGCATAAGTGCGCAATAATTATTATTTCTTGATCAGGATAATCTTTCCCCTTTATGTTAGTCGTTAATACCTCCAGATTACCATTCAAAAATTCAGAGGCTATTTTTGCATGTATTTTAACAGATCCTTTCTTTAATAATTCTTTTAAATGCATTGCTTGATTAAATGAAATACTAAATCCGAATTTTGCTTTCTGCATTCTTTTTTCTGTGGTGAAAAAGCTATTATATATACGGCGATCAAAATTATCTCTGGTTCTCTTCAAATCTGGATAATAGATTACTCCAAGTGCTCCAGAATTTTCGATATACGCGTGACATGCGTAAGTTAAGCTCGACATTAATATGATTTTTCCATCAATATTATATTTCTCATAATCCTCTTGTTTATCACCCGTACCGATATCCACAACTTCAGCAAGCACATCACATGATTTTGAATGAGTAATTATTGAAGTTGGTATATCATCAAAATCGCAAAGTTTAACTTTTTCTGGCTCTGTTATCCACAACTCTCCCGATTCAATCTCCCATTGATAAGGAGCATCATAACCCCAATTAGTTGTTTTGCCGTCAGCAGGAGACTTAAAATGCTCTATATCATTATATCCCATTTTCACTAATTCTTCTTTAACTGTCTCAAGACTATCGTGATATCCATTAGATGCCTGAACTCGATTATACTGGGAAATTTTAGCCACCCAATCCCATGCTTTTTGCCCGTTTATTACGCCTAAAATATCGTTAAGGAATTTTTCAAAGTCCATTCTACATCATTCACTTGATTATGATTTCAAAATAAATTTAATATCAATAATGACTTTTTTCAAATAAATTTGATACAAAATTAAAATAATTTTATAATTTAAAATGAAACCACCAATTTGTTGTATATGCGATAAGAGACTAGATTATTCCGATGAAGGAGGTTTAATTTATTTTGAAAAAAGATCCTCAGATAAAAAATGGGATAAAAGGATGGAAAAAAAAGGAATGGTCGGACATCCCCCTTACGCTGAATGGTTTTGTAAGGAACATTACGAAAAAGCTAATGAATTAAAAGATTTGGCTATACATGAAGCTATGAAACAATTAAAATCCTAAATTTGATAAAAAATCTTCTGGCTCTTCTTTTAATGTTCCTTGAGCAGAATGAGGGCTGCCTCCACCCTTTCCACCATATCTTTTCAGTAAAGTTTCTAAAACCTTATTAGCTTTTACTTTTTCGCTATTTGAAAGAACTAGTATTTTGTTTATTTCCTGTTTTATAATTAGAAGATAATCTACTGGAAATTCTTTGAATTGTTTGTGAACGAGTTTATATTCCAAATTTAACTCTAAAAATCCTACTTTAACATTTTTTATTATTGTAATGGGATATAGTGAAACAAATTTTAATGCAATGTTGGCTAGATTGATGTAATTTTGTTGAAGAGTTGATTTTTTATCTAATTGTACCTGAAAATTTTGTAATATTTCTGAAGCGGGGATATTTAACAGGCGAGCGTAGCGTAAAATATCAACGTTATCAGCTGAGAACTGATTTATCGCGTTTGATCCGACTTTAAACTTAAAATTCCTCCCTTTATTAAATTCATAAACGAAAATTGGTCCAATTTCGGTGGAGTTTTTTACATGAGTCCCACCACAGCAGATCAAATCGTAATTTTTAAGTTCTACTAACCTAATTTCACCTTGTTCTGGAATCTTTCCTCGAATTTTTTCCTTGAAGTTTTTAAGTTCGTCCTTTTGAATAAGACTCGTGCGAAATTCGTGATTTTCAATGGTGCAAACCCTATTGAATTCTTGTAGTACTTCCTTAAATTGATTATCGTTAATATCTTGGGCAATTTGAAGTGAAACATCTTCAAACGAAATATTTGCGTGAGCTGTGTCGATATTAAATTTGTTTTTAATAAGAGCTGATAATATGTGTTGGGCCGAATGTGCTCTCATCACGCCGTATCTATAATTCCAGTCGATTTCTCCAGTGACAATATCCCCTATTTTTATTTTACTCTCAACATTAGAGGAGATATGATGTATTATTTTATTTCCCTCTTTAGAGACCGTTTCAACTTTTAGGATCAAACCTTCTTTATCTAACTTTCCTTTATCGCTTACCTGTCCACCACCTTGTGGATAAAAAAGAGTTCTATCTAAGATTATTCCATTTCCAGTGATTGCAACTAATTTTGCTTCAAAATTGGTATCATACGGATTGTTCCAAAATAGTTTTTCGGTCATTTCATCCATTTTTTCTATCAGAAATTAGAAGTGATTAAGATCCCTTTACAAATCTCGCCATGCCTCATCTTCCTCAGGTAATAGCCAATCTTTCTTTAAAATCGATTCGCTAGCTAATGCTGTTGCTATCTTTTGCCTATTAATTTTACTCTTGAGAAAATTTATATAATCCAGTACATCTTCCAAAAGGTTTTCTGGAATATTTTCTAGCTCTGCGATAATTTCACTTTTTTTTGACATGGTAGTCTCTAAACTAAGTAATAATAGCCTCTAAATAAAGTAACTATTATATTTAATATGATAACCTAATCTAATAAATATTATTACATAATAAAAGACGATGTAGGATAATAATCACATCGTGAAACGTTTCTTTTACGATCAATTCGATATATCTTTATATTATCTAAATGCATATTGACATATTATTTAACAAGAATTTCAATGAATTATTTCGATCTTAAAATTGTTAATTTGAATTATTATTAGATTCCAAGAAAGATTGGAACTTCCATGAAAGTATTGGAAGTATGACTATAAATACGACAATACATATTTGATCTATAATTGTAACTACACACATATTAGCTACAGTAAATTAAATAAAAAAATAAATAAAAGGTGAAAGAGGAACATGTTAGATAATATTGATCTTAAATTAAAGTTAAAAATAATGTATATCATAACTATTTTTGGAGTAGGAAGCTTTGGATTAATGATGCTCATTGCGCCAAGTTTTACGATAGCTCTATTTGTACAACCAGCTCAGGACCTATATATTTATGGGGTTGCAGCAGCTGTATGGACTGCATTTGGAATATTAGCAATTTTGGGATTGCGCGATCCCGTCAGATATATGCCTATACTTCTATTTCAGTTTGTTTATAAATTGATTTGGGTATTTGCTGTCTTGTTACCTAATTTAATAGTTGACGGAGCACAATTTTATACGATTTTCTTGCTTGTAATTTTCATATTTTTTATTGTCGGAGATTTTCTTACGTTACCGTTCAAAGAGTTATTTAAGGGAGAATCAGAATAAGAAGTTTTATTGAAAAAAGAATCTTTTAATATAAACAACTTTTTTTTTATTATTTCCTGTTATTTTTTTACGGATTATTGTCGTTCATCTTTAATTTTACCTTTTAAAAGCGGGTCATTAGTTTCTTTCATCCAATCTAGTAGTTTTTGCCTTAATTCGAATAGGATATTTTCATAGCTGGGATTATTAACAAGATTATTAGCTTCATTTGGATCTTTCTCCAAGTCGTAAAGTTCTTCTTCAACTCTCTCAAGCTTAATTTTTTCTTTTAAGACTTGTCCAGAAAATCCCCTCTCTATGTCTAAAGGCATTTGATATAAATATTCAGACTTCTCAAAATTACGAATATATTTATATTTTTTAGTTCTAACGCTCCGAATGGGGTCGTATATCTCGTGAAAGGTTTTTTCCGTAAAAATCTCCATTCTGAATGGCATAATCTTATCCTTCAATATAGGAAGAAAACTTTTCCCTTCAATAATATCTGGAATTATAGCTCCAATTGTATCTAACAATGTAGGTAAGAGATCGATGTTACTAATCATTTGATCAAAAACCTTTCCATCGTTAAATAAGGGAGAAGCGGGCCAATTCATCACTAGAAGCGTTTTTACTCCTGGGTCATATAAAGTACATTTTGCTCTTGGAAAAGGGCTTCCATGGTCCGTTGTATAAATAAAAAGAGTTTTTTCCCTCAGACCTGTCTCTTCGAGCACTTCGATTATGCTTCCAATAACTCTATCGACTGGTTTTATAATTCCATAGAATAAGCTAAGGTCCTCTCGAACTTTCTCGTCATCAGGTAAGAAAGGAAGCATTTTTACCGTTTTTTGATCAACCTTTTCGCTCCATATAACAAAAGGGCGGTGAGTTTCTATTGTCCCGATATTTAGAAAAAATGGCTTCTCATCGTTTTTATGGTCTCTTAAAAATTTTAGATATTCCTTTTCCATCCTTTTAGTATCATATTTATAATCTTTCATCCGTTTACTAAAAGTACCATAACCCAATGTAGTTACATCTCTACTTTCGTGCTGTAATCCAAGCAGATGGGTCGTGTATCCGTTTTCTCTAAGATACATAGGTAATGTTTTATTGCTAGGTGGTAAAGTCCATCCCAGGTTAACGAGTCCCATTAACCCGTGTTGGTGAGGATATAGTGATGTTAAAATGCTTCCTCGACTTGGTGAACATTGTGGTGCTGTACAAAAATAATTCGTAAATCGTATTCCGTCTTTAGCAAGCTTATCCAAATTAGGCGTTTGTAAAGAATTTGGCGTTGTAGGTGTATCGTAACAGCCTAAAAATTGCCCTTGATCGTGTGTTATGAAAAGTATAATGTTTGGTTTAGTTGTCATATTTAATACAATATGTATAGCTAATTAAATGCTTTAATTTTAGTGATTGAAATTATTTGCTTAAATATGTCTTACTGTTTCATTAACATTAAAAACTTAAAACTATAAAAAGGCTGTTATCTAATATTTAAAAAAACAAAATTAATAATAATCTAAAAAAAATTGGTTAAAATTATGGAAAATAATGAACTCGATTTACATCATAGCACTCTAAATATGGTTTCTTTTGGTTTTGGTTCGCTATCAAGGGAATATCTTAGGATTGCATTTTCAGCATACGCGTTTTTTTACTATGAAACTGAAATAGGGTTAGATTCTTGGATGGTGGCTCTATCTTTTATCCTCTTTGCAGTTTACAACATGTTCAACGATCCTATTGTTGGTTATCTTACAAATAAACCATTTAAATTCACAAAAAAATGGGGCCGTAGATTTATTTGGATATTAC
>JABCSY010000147.1 GCA_018238625.1 Promethearchaeota archaeon | reverse complement strand
GCGCGGGGTGATACAAGTTATGATGCTTTCCCTGAAAATGGACTGCGTACACATTTTTATATGCCTCAAGGACCATTGTGTCCGTTATTCTTATATTTCCACTGATATAGATTGAAATGTTTAAGAAGTTCATCAATCCGGGATTTGATGTTAACTTTAGAATAATTTCTAATGTTCGCTATGTGTTTAAGTAAGATGTAAGGTGTCGTATTATAAAAATTAGGAATATCGACCAAATAACCCATTTCAATTAAGTTGCCTGATTTTTGGTGAATATTTTGCATATCACCATTGAGGTTCTGAATTAAAATTTCTCCAGAACTCGGTCTGATCAAACGGGCAATCATTTTAAGCGTTGTAGTTTTGCCCGCTCCATTCGGTCCTACTAATCCGATGATTTCTCCTTTTCGAACAGAAAGGCTAAAATCGTTTAATGCAGTAAATTTACCAAATTTTTTTCCCAAATTTTCAATTTTTAAGATTGTATCGCTCATAATCATTAAGATAGAACTTTTTCATTACAGAATATTCATCAATTATTGTATTATTTGATAACTTTGTATGTTTATCTTTTCTTAAGTTTAATTACTTATAACAAAATATAAAAGAGTTGCTGCGAAAACCTCATTTTTGATGCATCGGATATTATTAAGAGATAGGTCAATTATATAAAACTGAGGGATATCAATTAAGAATCCCATTTCGAATAATCCCTTTCGATTTTTATTGATGTCTTGGAGTTCACCGTCAATGTTAATTCAGATTCAAAAAACTAGAATGCTCAAGAAGAATCGTGTATAATTATCTATTTTTAATTTTGACATAACCATATCTTCCACCCACGATAAGTGCGATACTTAGAAAAAAGAATCCATAATTTGAGTGGAAAAAAGTGTAATTAATTCTCAGTTCTCTGTGAAAACTTGAATCTTCGGATGGAATATATAGAATATACATAGATTGGGTTATGGGAGGATTGAATTGAATCGAGAGGATTAATGTATCTGTAATGTTTTCTATCTGATAATAACTTTGGAAATCCTGCTCCTGATGCCATTTAAAAAATGCCTCCCTTTCGATGATAAAGATTGACAAATTTCCATAAACAAGGGTTAAATTAAGATTGATTTGTTGATCGTATGATCTCCATGGTAAGACAAATTCATCCCAAGAGCTCATCCATGGACTCTCTTCTGCGGGATATATTATGGTTTTCGGAAATGGAACAAGTAAGAGAACTATGCTTGTTATTGAAAAAAAGAGGATAATAAATTCTTGCTGTGTTATCTTTCTACTCATCGCGCTTTAAACCCGAATATCTATTTTTTTAAATTCAAAATACGTGACAATAAAAAGTATTATTGGTAGTCCAAAATACATAAATAAACTAAAAACTAATAGCGGGAAATCGTTGATAGTGTAATTGTTGGAGATTAATACATCTTTAAAAAAAGAGAAAACGGTATCTCCATAATAATTATATGAAAGAAGTTCCATGTCAAGAGCTATAAAAAAGCCGCTAAAATACAAGTAAAAAAAGGGAACCAAAAAGGCAACAAAGGTATTCCGAGTTAGAGCTGATAAGAGAAAGGAAAAGGAGACAAAAAACAACAAATGGGTAAATACAAGAATATATCCCATGATTAGGTTGTTAAAACTAATTACGGATTGAAATAAGACGAATGTAGTTATAATTAATGATATCCAGAGGAGACTAACGTAAATTACTAAAGAAATAACCAAGAATTCTATTTTTGCCCGTAAAATTGTTTTTCGATTAATATTGGCATATAGCACCATTGCAGTTCTATTATAAAATTCGCCCGAAACTAAGTCTGCGGTAATTAGAATAGAGATCAATGGTAAAACAGGCATTAATTGATTATAAAAGATCTGTCCCATAAAATCTCCCAAAAAGTATGAATTATTAATGAGATTTTGAGAGATCTCTCCCGAAGGATTAATAAGATCTTCATATTGGCTTATTAAAACGAAAAGAGGAAGGAAAAGCAAAAAAAGACATAGAATGGTTCTAATCGAAAAGAATCTCTTTTTAAAATAAAACTGGTTAAGGACTATGTCTATTTGTAGCGAATTTTTTTTACTTCTTATTATGATATTTCACCCTGTGTAAGAAAATGTTTGTATAATCTGGTTAAAGTTCCAGTAATTGGTTTTAAGCTAAAATCATTGAAATTTTCTATAATGCGGTTTATTTTCTCAGGGTATTGAGAATTAAATATTATTTTTTTTTCCAGTACTTTGGGGTCAATCATTAGTGTATCGTCTTTGCTCTCAACTATTTCCTTTAATTCTCCAAGAGAGTTAGTTGATTTTTTATTTATCTGGGTGATTTCATATTCATTAAATCCGACTTCTTTGGTTAAATGAATATAATTCCCATATTTAACGATCTTCCCTCTATCTATAAATGCTAATTCCTCTGCTAATTGTTCAAGTTCTAGAATTATATGGCTTGAAATTACAATGGCGATACCTTGTTGCCGTTTTAACCTAATTTTATTGATGAGATCATCTCTTCCTAAAGCATCTATATTAGACAGCGGTTCGTCAAGAAAAACTATTCTAGGATTACCCGCAAAAGCTTGGGCCACACCTAACCGTTGTTTCATCCCCCGTGAAAAGGTTTTAACATTTTTATCCCAATATTCTTGGTTAATGCCACACCAATTTAATAATGACTCCACTTCGTTATTGCTACATGGTTCATTTCTGATTTTTAATATTAATTCGAGATGATGGCGAGCTGTTAATTTTGGATAAAAACCCACATTTTCTGGCAGGAAGCCTATCCGATCCCGCACTTTATCAATACCCCTTTTAATATCATGGGTTAACATGAATGCAGTACCGCTTGTTGGTCTTACTAATCCGAGCAACATTAAGAACGTCGTGGTTTTTCCAGCTCCATTTGGTCCTAATAAGGCGAAACATGAATCCTTGATAATTAGACTAATATTATCGACAACTATTTTATTTTCATATTTTTTTGAAAGGTCTTTAATCTCAACAACAGAATCTGCAGTTAGAGTCATAAGTCAATAAGGATTTCTCTTTTAATCTCTTTTAAAATAATATTGTATAAAAACTTTTCTTAAAAAAAACATTTCTAAAATTATTCTTAGTAGGGGGTAATTCTACAATCTCATAATTCTTAGATATTGTTGAAGTTCCATTATTGATCTTTGAAATGAGAACCTCAATTGATTCAAACGCCTCCTAAAGTGAATGTGAAAAGTTATTGAGGGGTACTAGATGTTATTTCTTATTCTAAAAATTGGATCGAAACAAATTATTAAAGTCTAGAGACAAAATATCTAAACTTATCATTTTCTTCGTCTTTAATTTCCCATGCATAAAAAAGATCAAATGGTTTTCTTGTATGCCATAGATTTTTTATGTTACTAACTCCCTTGTAAAGCTCAGTTAGAAGATTTATATCACATGGAAATTGTCTGTGTGACGGATAAAGTTCGAGCGATTTGTTTTTCTCACATAATTTTATCAATTTAGAAAGGCTTTCGAGAACAATGGGAATGTGTCTTCTTCTGGGTAAAAACTGATCTCCGTAATATGCAACATCTCCAGTAAAAAGTTCGTTCTTATTAGTAAGTAGACATATTGAGCCTAATGAATGGCCTGGTGCGTGAATTACTTTAATGCTGATATTTCCTAAGTCAAAAATATCTCCATCTCTTAATTTTTTAATAATTTTCGCAGGAGGTATAGAAAAATTTCTATTGGAATAATATTTGGCAAATAATTCCTTTGAATGCGAAAGATCGTAAGGTTCAGAGACCATTTTTTCTTCGATTTCATGAATATATACTTCACCAAATTCTTCATTACCTAAAACATGGTCCCAATGGGCGTGGGAATTAAAAACTAATAATTTTCTTGAACCAATTAGTTTATCTACTATTGGTTTTAAAGGAGATATCCCGCACCCTGTGTCAATTAATAAAGCAGAATGATTTCCTAAAATTAGATACATACTTAGAGGATCGTTTGTGTAAGCAGAGTGAACTATGGAAATATTTTCTTGTATTACATATAAATAATCTTTATGTTTAACTATTTTAAAATGCTGGTTGTTATCACTCATTCTATAATCACTTCAATGGTTTTTTCATCGCTACCTACAGCTTCGATTTTGAAAGTAATATTCGTTTTAGCAATATTTACAGTGTGCTTACCATTACTTGCCGTGTATTCGATTAATATTCTTTCCTCGTTAACGGGAGCTACAAATGTGGTTTTTCCGTCTCCTTCGAATTTCGCGATTCTTAATTCAATTTCTTCAGTTTTGATTTCGTCAACATAGTTCATAACAGGACCCATAAGTATGATTCCGCCTTCGCGAATGTAAAGCGGTAGCGTTTCTATATCGACTTCAACGTGTATCCACCTTCCACCTCGTATACGTTCACCTGTCCACCAATCCGTCCATACACCTTTAGGAAGATAAATCTCTCTTTTGTTGGTAGTATCCGTGATTGGTGCTACAAGTAGAGAATCTCCGAACATAAATTCGTTGCCTATGTTCCATGTGTTAGGGTCGTTTTGATATTCAACAACTAACGCTCGCGTCATGGGGAGAGATTTTTCTACGCAATCAAAAGCTGAGCCGTAAATATAGGGCAGAAGTCGGTATCTAAGTTGGATATAATTGCGACAAATTCTCTGTACTTCAGAGGGGAATTTGTATATTTCACGTTTCCCCGAGCCATGAATGCGACTATGCGAATGAAACAGTCCAACTTGCATCCAACGAATAAGAATATCTCCTTTAGTTGATCCTAAAAACCCTCCAATGTCTTGACTCCAAAATTGAAATCCAGAAAGCCCAAATGACAACCCTCCTTCAATTTCAGGGACCATATTTTCCCAATTCACGCTACTATCTCCGCCCCAATGAACGGGGTAGCGTTGATTGCCTGCCCAAGCAGACCTTGCCCAAGCACAAATACCCCCAGTTACTTCTTTTGTAACCTCAGCAACAATTTTATTGTATAAAAGAGGATACAAATTGCGCATTTGAATTCCAGGGGTGCCATCGTGATAAACCCCCTCTAAGGGTGCATTTTCACCAAAGTCTGTCTTTATTGCTTTTGCTCCAAGCTTAAGAAGTCTCCGAATCCGCTCTTGATAAATTTCAATCGCCTTCGGATTAGTAAAGTCAATACATCCTACAATTCCTTTATATCCGGGAGTTAAGCATCTCCCCGTATCGTAAATACTTCCGTCCTTGGTTTTTACAAAGCCCTCAACAGACTTCAAATCTTCAAAGAGTTGACAACCTTCCGGTATGTAGGGAAGCTGCCATAAAGATACTTTAAATCCTAATTTCTTCAAATCTTCAAAATATTTTTCGGGATCGGGAAAGCGCTCTTTATCAAACTCGAGATCACAAAACCAATCTTCTTTAAACCAGTGAGTGTCCAAATGTATGACATCGCACGGTATTTCAGCCTCTCGAAGATTTTTCGCAATTTCAAGAGTTTCTACAGCCGATTTGTAAGAAATTTTGCTCTGCCAATATCCAAAAGACCATTTTGGTGGAACAACGCCTTTTCCTGTTATATCGGTGTACTGAGAAAGAATTTCTTTAATATCTCCAATAATTACGTAATAATCGAGAAAATTGTCTTCTACCGCAACTTGAACGTTTACAGCACTCATACTTCCAACCCAACAAGTCATAAGGCTCGAATGGTTAAAGAAAACTCCATAACCTTTAGTACTCAAAAAGAAAGGCGCGTTTTTATAACTCCGGGTGGATGTAGTTCCATACGCCTCGTCCATCATAAGATCAATCGTTTGTCCAACCTTGTTCAGTCTTGTAAACTGCTCGCCAAATCCGTAAATTGCTTCGTGAGGGGACAGATCGAAACATTCTACCCCAATTGGAGAATTATCTTTTCTACTGTAAGAAATGCCCGTACTGTAAGAATCCCACGCGTAAAAAATGTTCTTTTCTTGTCCGCTAATACCACATAACTTATTATTGTCAAGGTCAGAGATTTCGATGTGAAATATTTTAGTCCCTATCTCTATTTTTATATTATTTGTTGTAACTACATATCTTCCCCTAACTTTATTTAAATCAGCCTTTAAAGGTCCTTTAAACCTACCTACAACCATTTGTGTGTTATTTTCTTCAACAATATCTCCTTCATTAAATCGAATACGAATAATATTATCTGAAATTACATCGATGCGAATTATCCCTTCTTTGTCGAAACGATTTTCTACCTCTTTAACAGAATCAACACCCTTTAGAAGTTCGCGCGTTGATCGATACTCTAATTGGAGTGTTGCTTTAAAAAATAGCGAATGTCCTTCTTGTTTAACGAATTGTATTCTTTTAACAGTGTTTCGTACAACTTCCTTCGATTCTAAAAGTCTAGTAATCATATTGTTATAGGTGTTTTTTATTATTTTAAGATTTTTCTGCTTTTGTTTAAAAATCTTTAAACTAATTATAATACAAAAAAATAAATTAGTGAATTGTTTTTTTATTATAAAGTATAAAGCTTTAGCTATTACATAAAATCAAATTGGAGTAATATCTTTTATGACCGACGAAGAAAGTTTTCAATCAACACTTCAAGAAGTTCAGGAAATCTACTTGTTTCTTACTGAGGCTGAACCCTCTCCAGATGATGAGATTGAAGCAAAAGGCAAATTAATTAATCAATTTAATAGGTTAAAGAACTTAAGCACCACTTCTGAGCAAAAAGATATTATTGAGTTCATTCTCAAAAATTTGGAAGAATGGGACACGCTTGACCTTTGGTTTTCAGAGACATCTCTACCAAATGAAATAAAGAAAATATTAAAAATTCCCGAAAGTGCGAAGATTTCTGAAGAAGAAGGTCCAAAAGATTTCGAAAAACCAGATGTTAAACCTAAAAGTGCCGAAACTGAAGTTGATCTAACTGACATTTTTAACATGGCATCAGAACAATTTAAAGGAGAAATCGATAATTTAAAAGGAAAAATAGACTCTCTCAAGAAAGAATTGGAAAAGAAAGACGAATCTCTTAAATCTATGAAGCGGCGTAAAGTACACAAAATTGTTCCTAAAACAAATGTGAAATTAGCTCCACCAAAAATTAAAATACCCGTTCTTAAAACGCTTGTAAAACCTCCTCTGGCTAAAAGTCAACCTACTCCGAAAACAATAGTCTCCAAAGAACAACCTGAACCTAAACTTAAACCCGTTGAAGTGAATCGTGTTAGAGAGAGGATAGAACCTGCTAAGGAAAATCTAACACCCATCCCGATAACTCCAAAAGAAAGCGTTTCGAAAGCTGAAAACCAAGAGTTAACTCCTCTTCGAGAAAAAGTGCCCGAATTTCACCCTTTTGCTATCGAAGAATCAGATGATATTCCTATAATAACTGAGAAACGGAAAATTACGCCGATAATAACTGAAGAATCAAGTAGAACGCCTCCTCCAGAATTCTCTAAATCTACGCCTTTTCTAACAGAGAAACCCAAAATATCATCTGTACGAATTGAAGAAATTGAAAGAGAATCAATAGTATCAAGCGGTTCCGATCTCTTTAATGTGTTTTCCTCGATGGGAAATAAAGGTTCGAGTAAACCACAAGAAATCATCAGTTCAACTGTTAAGCAAGTCGTAGTAGAAGAAAAAAAGAGAGATGATAAGAAAAAAAAGAAGGATGAAGACTTTCAAGAGTCCAACCTAACGCCATTCATCAATTTTAACAACGAAAGTGTCAGCGATGAGCCCGATTTTTCTACTCCAAATATAGATAGCTTATCAAACGATAAAGATACTTTATATCAAGAGTTGATAGCACTTGAAGGCAAGCGTTATTCGTTAGAAAGAAGTTTTAAGAATTTAGAAAAAGATTACAATAAAGGTTCAATATCAGAATTAGACTTCAAAAATAAAAATAATAACTTGAAAGATCAACTTAATACCATTACGTCAAGAATAAACAAAATTAGAGGATTAATTTCCACTTTGTAATTTTTTTTAAAAATAATTTTATTTTATCTCGTACATAGGCGGCATTTTTAATTTATGTTCGGCAAGCTTCATCATTTTTCTTACTTTTTCTATATCCTCTTTATTTAATCCATTAAAACCTAAGTTGTAATCAAATCTATAAAGAATCTCGTCTATAGTATCGTAT
>JABCSY010000146.1 GCA_018238625.1 Promethearchaeota archaeon | reverse complement strand
TAATACCTAAAAACTTATAATCAGATCTTTATTAAAAATATTTAAATTTCAATATAAGAAATAATATTTATCAAATATATTATAAAAACATATTTTTAACCTTGCAGAAAAATGACAGATTACCGTAATAAAGTTCATTATAAAGAAATAATTGCTACTTTCGACGACATCCTCATTCAACCAGGATTTACAAATTTTGAACCTAATGAAGTTGATATATCAACTCACCTAGGATCACATAAACTCAATATTCCGATAATTTCAGCCGCGATGGATACAGTTACAGAAGAGGAAATGGCCATTAAAATGGCTTTGCTAGGTGGATTAGGCGTTTTGCATCGTAACTGCTCCTATGAAAGGCAATTGGAGATGGTAAGAATCGTAAAAAGAGCAAGGTCTTTTGTAATCGATGATGTAGCCACAATTACTCCGAACGAACCTATTGCTACAGCAAAGTATATGATGGATAATTATAACATTAGTGGAATTGTTGTTGTAGACGAAGATAAAAAGGTATGTGGGATTTTTACTAAAAGAGATATCCCTTTTTCCGACAACGATATAAAAAATGGCAAGATAAAGAACTACATGACAAAAGACGTGGTTTCTATTGAACCTGGCGCCTCTAGGCAAAAAGCGCTAAAAATTCTCTTTGAATCTCGTAAAGAAAAGCTTCCAATAATTGATAAAAACGGGAATTTAAAGGGTTTAATCACAAAAAAGGATTTAGCGCCAGAATTTCCTTTAGCATCCATGGATAACGAAGGTCATTTAATATGCGCTTTAGCTTTATCTCCTAGATACCCCGAATCAACTCAGGCTCAAGACCAATTGAAAGAAATTGACAAATACGTTGATATCTTTTTTATTGATGTTGCCGATTTTTACAAGACCGCAGACATCAATGGCACCAAGAAACTCATGAATTTATTAGAATCTGACTTTGTATTAGGCAATATTGGAACATATGAAGCGGCAGAATATATAATTACAAAGTGTGATTTCAATGAGGATAATTTTATAGGTTTAAAGGTTGGAATGGGTTCAGGATCGATTTGTACTACATCTATTCAAACAGGTGTTGGAGCGCCAACTCTTTTTGCTACTGCTCAAGTAGCTGACGCAATCGCGGATTATGATTCAAAAATTAGTTTAATCGCGGATGGTGGTTTTAAAAACCCAGGAGATTTACCCAAGTCGTTAACCGTTGGTGCTGATGCAATTATGTCGGGTCATTTCTTTGCTGGTGCTACAGAAAGCCCAGGATACGTAGATACGATCCAAGGGAGAAAAGTCAAAGTTTATCGCGGTATGGGCTCAAAAGAAGCAAGAACTGTTGGATATGTTTCGGATCGGTACACTGAAAGCTCAAGAATGCTTCCAGAAGGTGTAAGCGATTACGTTCCTTTTGTTGGGGATATAGATGGCGTATTACTCTCCTTAAAAGATGGCCTCCTAAATGGTATGATATATGCTGGAGCCAAAAAAATAGCTGAAATGAAAAAAGCTAAAATTGGCGTTGTATCATATGTTGGCCAAAGAGAATCTCGCCCCCATGACTTACTCAGCAGATACTAAAACTTTGTTTTTCTTTTTTAGCTTTTATATATTAAAGGATTTTTAAAGATATAATTTATTAAACGCCAATTAATAAATTTTAAACGACATTGGATGTTACTTTGAATTATTCATATTGATTTTATTATTTTAATTTTGAAAAAATGAATAATTATGAAAAAAATTGAAAGGGCAATTGTCAGCGTTTTTGACAAAGGCGGTGTAGTTGAGTTTGTAAGGTCGTTAAGCGAACTTGGAATTGAAATCTTATCTACCGGCGGAACTGGGAGGCTTTTAAAGGAGAACGGCATTGATTTCGTGAAAATATCCGATTATACTGGCTCGCCCGAAATGTTTGATGGAAGAGTTAAGACCTTACACCCTAAAATTGAAGGAGGAATCCTTTATCGCCGTGGCATTAAAAAAGATACAGAGGATGCTTTAAAATACGACATCCCACCAATAGATATGGTAGTTTGTAATTTATATCAATTCAAAGAGGCGATTGCGAAACCGAATATTACTTTAGCTGATGCTTTAGAAATGATTGATATCGGCGGTCCTACAATGATAAGAGCAGCAGCAAAAAGCTTTCCTGACGTCGTAGTAGTACCTCATTCTAAATATTATGGCTCCATAATCGGAGAATTAAGGGAATTGGGAGGTGTGAGCGATAAAACTAGAGCCAAATTAGCTCAAGAAGTATTTACCATAATGGCCGATTACAACGCAGCAATTGCCAGTTATCTCCAAAATTATTATAATCCAGAAGTTAAATTGGGAAATAAATTAATTAAAATTTATGAAAAAGTACAAGATTGCAGGTATGGAGAGAATTGGGACCAAAAAGCCGCTTACTATCGAGATGCAAATTCGATGTATGGGCTTCATAATTTAATAAAATTGAGTGGCAAGGAAATTTCTTTTAACAATTATCTTGATATAGATTCTTGTATGCAAATGCTTTTAGATTTTGGTAAGGAGCACTATCTTACGGCGATATTGAAACATACTAGCCCCAATGGGATAGCTATTGATAAGAAAGAACAATTAGAATCTGTTAAAAAAGCATTTAATACTGATCCAATGTCTGCCTTTGGAGGAATATGGGGTGTAAACAAAGAATTAACTGCAAATGTAGCTGATTTTATTGTAAATAAAGAAAAGATCTTTGTGGAGGTTTTACTAGCGCCTTCTTTCGAACAAGAAGCACTCGAAATACTTAAACAAAAAAAGAACATGAGAGTCATAGAATATGGCGATTTGTTAGATAAGAGAGAAGAAATATATAGAAATCCCGAAATTAGAGGCGTACTGGGAGGAGTTGTTGTCCAAGAATACGACTGTAAACCTATTATTAAGGAGTGGAATGTAGTTAGTAAAATGCAAGTAACTGAAGTTGAAAAAGAGGCTCTAATCTTTGCGTATAAAGTTTCAAAATGGGTAAAATCTAATTCTGCTTGTTTTGTTCATATATATAAAAATGGCATTAATACCATAGGAATAGGAGCAGGACAACAAAGTCGAGTACATGTGGTTAAATTAGCAGCCCAAAAAGCAAAGGAGTTTGGTCACCAAGAGGAATTAAAGGATTCTTATATGGGAACTGACTCTTTCTTTCCATTTCCGGATGGTTTAGAAGCTGCAGTAGATGTAGGAGCGAAAGCCATAATCAATCCGGGGGGATCTATACGGGATGAGATGGTTATCAAACGAGCCGATGAACTAAATTGCGCTTTAGTTTTTTGTGGCAAAAGGGTTTTTCGACACTAAGAAATCTATAAATAAATTCAAAATATTATTGATTAATACTTCAAATTTTACAAAGTAAATCATTTTGAGCGTTTTTAGTTAAGAAGAATAAAAGTTTTTAAATCCTTCTGAATAAATTAATACACGAAGTTGTTAAATTTCTTTTTTTACTAAGGGAGGTTCTCATGGACTTTTTTTCAAAAAATTTACGCGAAACATTAGAGGCGATAAATAAATTAATAGATAATAATGTCAATTTAGTTACTACTAAGAGGATAAGAAGATGTAATCACATTAAACCCTCTAATCGGTCTAAAATTAATTTTATTTGGAGATCTCTCGATTTTCTTGAAAAAGAAGGTATTTTAGAGATGAATGGCATATATTCACCAAAAACTTATAAAATCAAATCAAATCAAAAAATAAATGTCGAAAGCATTATCTCTCAAATTGAAAATAAGAGAAACACTTAGAGATTCTCAAAATTTTCACGTTAAATTTAATTGTAGTAGCAATTCATCCAATTTTTTCCGACTTTCTACATTATCCGTGTCGTTAATTAACCTTTTTTGATAAAAAATAATATTCCCATATTTTACTTCTAACGCGTTGAATAATTTTACCCACCTTTTAAAGTCAGATAATAAATCTATAACTTCAGGATCGTCCTCAAAAGATTTTATATTTTCTTTCTTTTCGGGAGATAGTGATAAGGATTTGTATTTTTTCACTGAATAACCTTGCTTCTTCAGGAGCGTAATGTTAGCTTTTCTCACGAAAGCTTCTATGTTACTTCTCCACCGAACATATTTTTCATTAATCAAATCAATTGTTTCTTGAATTAGTCTAATTTCTTGAGGAAATATAGTTTCATTCTGTTTCGTTAAAATCTTTTTTATTTTATCAAATTCAGTATTGAAGGTTTTAATATAAGCATTTATCATTTTCTCACACTCAAATAGTACTGTATTATAATCTTGAGCGAAAATTACGTCAGAACTAGCAAATGTTAGCGAGCCATTATCAAAAGTTCCTTTTAGCTTTTTATTGTTAAGTAAAAGGTTAAGAATCGAATGTAAGAGCTCAATTTCTTTATCATTCAATTTCTTTCCGTAAAAAATGTCGTGGAAAGAAAACATCATACTATTTTCCAGCATTAAACTTTCGATTCCTTTTTCAGTGTAAAAAATCAATTCACCTTCATTATTATGAAAAATTCCTCTTACTTTTTCATCGCTTTGTAATTCCTTTAATAAATTTTCAACTATATTTGAGGAAACATCTATATCTCCCAAATATATCGAATTTTGAGAATTAGATTTTCTTATAAGCATTGATTTAATGTCTTTTTTAGCGTCGTTAATTTTTAACTCGTTAAAAATGAGAAGCTCTCCCTTTTTAAAATAATTTATACCTAAATTATTGATAAATTCTATAAAATCATCGTTAGACATCCCCGTTTTCTCACTATATTCATGGATTTTGATTTGATCCTTTTCTTTTATTTCTTCCTCAATAAGTTTTAAATTTTCGTCTAATTTTGTAAGAATGCGACTTCTTTCTATGTTGAGTTCCTTTGCCAATAAATTTATTTGTAGTTCTTTTTCATCTGGATTTGCTATTGAATTTATTTGCTCAATCTTCTGATTTAAAAACTTTAAGTAATAAAAAATCTCTCTGTTTTTATCGAAAATTCCACTCCTTTTATCTATAAATTCATCTAAGATCTCGACGAGTAAAATTTTTTTAAGGTTTAGCTTTTCTGAGATAGCTGGTATTGAGTAATAACCAATTAGTTTAGAGTTTTCTATCTCATTTTTGACCTTCAATAGCCCTACATTGGTTAACCATTGAGTTCCTTTACGAAATGATGTTAAATAACCCTTCGGCAAGTTTTTTATTAATTTAATAAAGTCATTTTCCGTTAATCGTTCACGATAGGTTTTTAAATCGATAGAAGTATTTTTTGCAGCTTCGGTATTTATTTGTTGTTGGATTTTTTTTAAAGAATAATACGCTGTGTTGTTTTTTCCGGATAGAAATACTTGTTTAGTCGAATTTGATATGTAATTTATAACTCTGCTATTAAACTCCGGAGGTAAATAATCAAAATTTTTGAGGTTCACCATTCCCTTCTTATTTAAACTTTCTAACAGGTTTGATTTTACGTAGTTAAAAGAATAAAAATAACCTAATTTTGAGTAATATCCATTGATATGATTCAAATTTATTAACGTATTTAAGAACGACCTCAACTCAAGTTCGGTGTCGATTATTTGATTAAATATTTCGAAGATTTCTTTTTTTTGTAATTTTGTGACCTTTCCAAATAGTTTAATTAACTTCTCTTTCTCAAGCTCATAAAAAAAAATTAATTTTTTCTCGTTAAATTTAATGTAAAAATAGATTTTATGGTCTTTTCTATTTGTCCTTTTTTTGATTTTAATAAATTTCTCTAATGTGATTCCCGTTCTGTCAGATAATTCCGTAAGATTATATTTTTTCATAAGAAATAGCTTATCTAGTTCGTTTAAAAGCTCCTTCAATTCGAGACTTTCAACGTCTATTTCCTTTAACGATGGAAAAATAGTTATAATTAAAGCTAATAATTTTGAATAAACCCCTGAGTGCTCTTTACTATAAAATTTAGTTAAAAGCGATTTCGAAACGGTTCTAAAATCAAATAAGTTTTCAAAATCAAAATCAGTACACTTCTCTAAAAAATTTATTATTGAAACGAGATTTTCTTTATCCTCTTCTATAGTTAAAGCATTTATCAAATCCTTTTTATAAGAACAAATTAATGTTGGTTTTTTATTAACAATTTCTTGCAAGAAGTAATGGACATTATCTCGTATATCTTTATTTTCGTTATCCAAGTTAGTAACGAAATTTCGAAAGTATTTATCTACATACTTTTGATTTCCTAGCATCGCAAAACCGATTATTATTAGCGTATTGACCCTTAATTTTAGATCTTTGGAATCGCAATAACTTTCTACTTTCTTAAAGATACTCTCAGAAATCAGTTCGAAATCGTGTTCTGCTAAAATACTTAATACATAAGTTATTGGAACTATGTGTTCTTGTTCCTTTAATAATTGATCTAGTTGTTCAATTACTTTTTCTGCTTTTACAGTCTTGTTCTTATCGAGAAACTTGTTGAGTTTCTCAACTAGAGGATAAATAACTTGATCTCGTTCAAACTCTTCCAAATTAAACATTATCAACGAAATTTAATGTTTAATCCAATAATAATTTTTTGAATGGGTCAATCTCCAAAATCTCCTTGATTTCTCGAAGAACAATGCTTGGATTAGCCTTTTCCAAACCATTTTTTGTGCCATGCCCAGAAAGTAGCGCAATACTAACGATTCCCGCGTTATTTGCACATTCGATATCTGTAGGAAGGTCTCCGATTAGAAACACTTTTGTTTTATCTATAGGGACTTTTAAGTTTTGTTTAATTTGTTTTAATGCGACGAAAACAGGATAACCATGAGGTTTTCTTAACGGAGTATCATCGCGGGAAACAAAAGCAGAAAAATATTTGTCTAAATTTAATTTCTTCCTAAAAAATTCTAACCTTTCTCCACTTGTATTTGAAACGATCCCAAATACAACTCCATGCTTTTTTAAATCGTTTAAAATTCCTTCTAAATTAGGTTTGAACGTTTCGTATTTTTCGTATTTAGGATACATCCTCCTAAATCTGATAAAAAAGAAGACTCGCCTCCATCTACTCGGTATAAATCTTTTATATACTCCATATACCTTAATCAAAGCCCTAATTTTATTTTGCGAATCCGCTTCCTCAAAAAGCCTCGCAATATCTATTAGCCTTAAAGACTCAGTATTTTGCCAGTTATAGAAGTTTTTCCTCAGATGAATCAAAGCGGCGTATTCTAAAGCTTTTTGCGTGATACAAACCCCATCAAAATCTAATAATAAAATTGGAGGATGAGACATAAGTACTACTAAAAATATAATTTAATTCTTAAATCTAAGTATAATCAAAAATAAAAAAATAAAAAAATTTATAATATCAATCTTATTCGTTTGATTTTAGTTTACTCTGATTTATGCATCCAATTCATCTGATTCTATGCTGACGTGGCTCAATAAGTAGTCTATCTGATGCTGCTTCTTGTTGATGTTTAGTACTGTAGGCAAATTAATCACATCTCCGTGGCCTGGCATCAGTGTAATGGACCCTGCACGTAATATGAAAAATTCAAACACATCTGGGATTTCTTTCTTAATTCTTAGACTTTTTGTTGGTAATCGTTCAGCAGAGCTGAATATACCCGCTTTATGGTAAATTTCGTTTCTCTCAATCTTCCAGTAATCAAACCTTGAACCAAGAACGACAAGACCTAAAATAATTGCCATTATTACCGTAGTTGCCAAGTAGAACTCCGTTGTTAACCCGGGATTAAAGGGTTCCGCTGAAACACCCGCAAATAGGTCGGGAACTAAGAAGATCACCAGTAAAATCACAACAACCCCAAGAAGAACTAAAACAAAAAATTTCGTGCTACCAAAGTCGAATGCAACAATAAACATGTTTATAGCAAATACAGCGAGCCAGAAGTTTCCGTACCAGGCGACTGGTGTTGGTACAAGCATTTGTAACAACCACATAACCAACGAAACAACCGCTAAGGGCCAGAAAAATATGACCTTCGGGTAAGACCGTAGAAAAACTTCGGATACCGCATGTTCTTTTTTTTCAGACATTTTAATCACAAATTTTACTTAATTCTTTTTTTTATTTTATTTTAAATTAGGTGATTAACCTAATATAGAATTTTTTGTTTAAAAAATGTTCTCATATATCATATAGTATATTTGATTAGTATTCGTAAATCCTTAACAGAACGAA
>JABCSY010000145.1 GCA_018238625.1 Promethearchaeota archaeon | reverse complement strand
TGAAGAAGCGTGGTCTTACCAACGCCCCCTTCTCCAGTTGTAATAATTTTTAATACCCTAGGTTTTGACATCTGATTACCAAATTTATTATGTGAGCTTCAAAATTTTAAGCAATTAACTTTAAATCCAATAAGACTTGTAAAAAATAACAAAAATAATTAATATTATTGAAATTTTAAAAAGTAATAAAGTTTTATAATTAAAGCTTAAGAGAGCCCCCTCCGTTAGATGAAGGATGAGATTTGCAACAAATAAATATATCCTCATCCATATATGGATCTAATTATTTAAGCCATCTTTAATCGAAAGAAAGATATTTTTTCTGTCGTAAAAAAATCGTGCGGATCTCCATTTTCTTTGCTTTTCTACGTAATTCCGCGTCGTTAGTAGCTAAAAAAACTCTTTTGTTTATACTTTTTAGTTCCATACAAGACTTTAATAAAAAATTGTCTGTTGTTTCTTCTTTTAATTTTACGTTTTGTTTGTAATCAATATTATATTTTTCGTTATTTTTTTCTAAATATAAAAGTCCAGCCTTAAAATTCATGTGATATTTTCTAGCTTCTGGTTCTCGAATCTTTTTAGCTTCTAATTCGTCGAGAATCTGTTTGTAGACGATAAAAATAGTTTTTCCTTCTAAATTCGCGCCTATTTCGTAAAGATAATCTATTTTAAATTGAAATGGAAGTAAAATAAAGTTAGCATCTATTACGATTAAATTTTCTAACATTTTTTGACATATAGGTTAAAAATTTAATAATTTTGGCGTTCTAATATTTTTTTCGATAATAAATCAAAAGCTTTACCTACATTATCTCCAGATTTGCTCGAGATCTTTAAAAAATCAAACAAATTGAAAGCTTCTTTAAATTCCAAAGCGTAATCATCATCAACCATAATATCATCAACCAAATCAGTTTTAGTCCCTAAAAAGAGAATAGGTAAATCGGGATCGTTCTTTCTACAGATTTCAACCCATTGTTCTAATTTTTCTAAGGTAATTGGGCGTGTTAGATCAAAAAGTAATAACGCCCCTTTAGCGCCTAAAACATAGCTTTCTAATAGAAATCTAAATCGTTGTTGACCCCCAAAATCCCACAATTGCAGTGTGCAGTGATGACTATTGACCTGTACCTCTTTAAGGAAGAATTCTACACCGATAGTCATACGAGTTTCGGCACTGAAATTACCATCCACAAATCTATGAAGGAGCGTGGTTTTTCCTACGCCACCCTCGCCAGCAAGGAGGATCTTTAAGATAAACTTTTTAGTCATAATATACTCGCACAATCGGATAATCTAATAAAAGTTTGAAATAGAAGCTTAAAAGAACACCTTAATTTGTAATCAAATTTATATAAATTAATATATTTATAATAACAAAATTTTCTTATATAATTCTTTTTAATTACAAAAGAAATCCGAAACACCATTAAACAATTAATATTTATTTTTAGATTTCTTATATTAATTGAACTTTTCTAAAATCAATTATTAGATTATAACCAATAGTGTTGAGAATGAAAAAGATAATACCAACTGAGGAAAAATTATCTAAATTACGAGTTACATCATGGGGCGTTTGGGAAAAAGAGAAGAGTATTTTTGATTGGTCTTACGATAGTACGGAAACTTGTTACATATTAGAAGGAGAAGTCGAAGTAACAGATAATACAACTGGAGAAAAAATAGAGTTTAAAAAAGGAGATTTAGTACAATTTCCTAAAGGGTTAAAATGCGTTTGGAATGTTAAGAAACCCGTAAAGAAGTATTATAATTTTGGAGATTTAGATATTTAGTTTGAATTAACTCAATTTTTTTTTATCCTATTTTTTATTTATTTTTTCGATATTTGGTAAAATTTTTATATAGTTAGCTGACGAATTATTAATCGAGGTTAATACTTGTGAAATTCTATTTTAATAAAATAGATTTAAAATCTTAAAAAGGGTTAATCAAATGGAGGAATTAGAAAGTAAACCATTTCTTCTGGAAAAGAACGTTAAATTTTTTTTTGACGGTATCCCGATTCCGTCTTATGTTTGGCAAGAGAAAAATAACGATTTTGTTTTAGTTGATTATAACAAAGCAGCTGAAAAGGCAACTGATGGAAAAATTAAGGATCTTTTACATAAGAAAGCATCTGAAATTCATAAAGATAGGCTAGATATTATTGAAGCGCTAAATCAATGCTATCAAGAGAAAAAAAATATTTATAAAAAATCTGAATATATTATGAAAACAACTGGCGAAAAAGTTTATATTTCCCTTAAAATGCATTTTCTACCGCCTAATTTGATAATTGTTCATATAAATGATAGAACGCAATGGAAACTAGCGGAAAAAAAGCTTAGGGATTCTGAAGAAAAATATAAACAATTATTCGAACATTCACCTGAATCAATTGTGCTATTAAAATTAAACGGGACAATATTAGATGTTAATCTTGCAACAGAAGCGCAATCTGGTTACACAAAAGACGATTTATTAAACAAGAATTATTTGAAGTTAGCAGTATATCCTTCAAACCTTATTCCATTATTTAAATCAAGGTTTTCTCTTTTATTGGAGGGAAAACCTATTAAACCTATTGAATTTGAAATTTACAGAAAAGACGGAAGAAAATCTTGGATAAGAAGTCAAATCTCGTTGATAAATCTCGGCGAAGAGCAATTGATTCAAGCGTTTTTAATCGATATTACAGAGCGTAAAAATTTCGAACAAAAAATTAAGCGAAAACTTGAGAACGAAAAATTCATCTCTACCATTTCTTCCAGACTTATTGGTAATATTGATATTGATAAAGTAATTAGCGAATCGCTTCTTGACATGGGAATTTTAATTGGTGCTACAAGGGCATATATTTTACTGTATAACGAAAAGGATTCTCTTGAGTTTTATATTCAAGAATGGTGCGCGGAGGGAATAGAACCCAAAATGATTGACTTAACAACTATAGATTATAAAAAAATTCTTTGGGGTTCAAAACAAAGTAGAGAGAAAAAATTTCTTTACATTAAAGATGTATCAGAATTACCAGAAGAAGCAAGAGCAACAAAAAGAGAATTAGAAAAATTGAAGATTAATTCCTTACTTGTTTTTCCAATTAAAATTAAAAATGAATTGTATGGATTCATAGGATTTGATAATATTGAACGGATAAGTAAATGGGAAGAAGAAGATTTTTATTTGCTCCAAACTACATCTGAAATTATTAGTAACGCTTTGGAACGCAAATGGTCCGAGGAAACATTGAAGGGAAGTCATCAATTACTAGCAGGGATCATTTCTTCTTTAACAGATACGATTTTTCTTGTAGATAATCATTTAAATATTATTTGGGTCAACAACGTAGCAAAACAAACGTTTGGAATGCAATTAACTGGTAAAAAATGTTACAGCGTTTTAATGCACCGCGGTAAACAGTGTAAAGAGTGTATGGTCCTAAAAACATTTTTAGATGGAAAAATACACGAGAAAGAAAAAGAATACCTCGACATAATTGGGAACAAAATAGTCTGTTGGGCTACTTCAAGCGCAGCTGGATTAAACCTCGAAGGAGAAGCAGAACTGGCGATTGTGATAGTGCGCGACATTACGGCGCGTAAATTAACAGAGGATTCATTAATACAATCCGAAATTAGTTTGAAATTATTAAACGAAACCCTAATCCTAAAAGTTGGGGAAAAAACTAGAGAATTAAAAGAATCAGAAGAAAATTATAAAAGAATGTTAAACGATTTAGATGTAGGATTTTACAGAGGAGCGTTCAAGGAAAACTTGTTAATGCACAACGCGGCGATTAATAAGATATTAGGTTTGAGTGAATCCATATCGCTGGTTGGCTCTAAATCTTCCCAATTTTTTGTGAGTGCAAATGATCAAAAAAATTACTATAAACAACTATTAGAAAAGGGTTATGTTAGAAATTTTACCTCTCAAATTAAAACTCCTAATGGAAATATAATAAATATCCAATTAAATTCTCATTTAATAAGGGACGATAAAGGCAATCCTAAGGAAGTCGAAGGTACGATCATTAAATTAACAAACAATGTTAAAAATTAATCTATAAGAAAGAAAGTATAAAAAAAAATCCTATTGATTCACGTAAACCTTTGTTTATCTCGATATTCTTTAACGGAAACTTCTCTTCCCTCTAACCTACTATTTTCTACTAAAGTTTCTTCGATAGCTTTAATTTCATCTTTAGTTTTAATATCGCATTTTTTAAGTTTCTCAAGAATTTCTTTTTCTCCTAATCCCTTAACATAATACTCCCTAAATTTTTGAATGGTCTCCTCGTTGTAAAAAATGTAATGTCTATTCGTAAAAATGATCAACCAATTCTGCTTGCTTTGCTTTTTCGATAAATCATGCATTTTTTCTTGGATTTGTGGTAAGGAACGTTTAAGTTTTCTAGCAACCATTTTATCTTCGATTGAACTATAATCCAATAATAATTTTTTGAGCTTTTTATTAAAAATTAGGGTTGGAATGTAAGAAAGGGCAAACAACACTATAGTAATAACGGTCATTATAATAGCTGCTAGTTGATAAAATATAAAAACGATGAGAATTGCAATAACAAGAAATATAAACCATTTTCTTCCAATTGTTTTTAGTGTTTTTACGAGTTTGCTAGGCATACAAATCTTCAAATTACGGTTAATTTGCTCTTATTATATAATTTATGGCTTAAAAAATCGTTATAACCATATAAATTGCCGCATTCTGGGTTCCCGAACGATCTGTTCGGCAGATTGTTTTTCGGATGTGACCAGGTTTTATCCTGTAATACCATGACCGTAGCCGAAGCCACAGTTTGCAAGTTCCCATAGACTTTCAACTACAGTACTATTTGCAACGCAAAACAGTTTAACTTCCAGGTGGTTTACGATTTATATGGTTTTGAACCATGAACAACCATTTCATAAGTTTTTGGCTATAATATTGTAAAATGCTTTTCTTATATGGTTGTAAGTATATAGAAAAGTACAGAATAGTAATTAAATTTTTTCATTTTTTTAAAAATTTAAAAGGAATAGCACATGTCGCTTTAATTTCATTATAGTTATCTAGGGTCGTTTTTATGCCTTCTCATTCTAATTATTATAATTGTTGTCGATACACCTGCCAAACCTACAATCATAATTGACGCAATAACTAAAACTAAGTCCGTAAATGGCTTAGGTATTGCAAAATTGAAATTATCTTTGTAAAGAACGGTAGTTTTATTTGTAAAATCTCTCGCAATTACGATGTATGAATATTTTCCAGGTTCCATTTTGTTTAAGGTGATATTAAACTCCCGTTTATTTTCATTGAAATGGTTAGATAATTTGTGGGTCGAAAAATCAGTGAAATTATTCTTTGATATTAATAAAAATACGCTTTCGATTCCAGAATGATTATCACTAGCGTTAATAGAAAATAGAAGATTATCAGATACTGTAGGGCTTATTGGAGTAAAAGATAGATTAGATACCACGGGATTGTCTGTGTCTAGAAGCGTAGTAAAGTTATAATAAGAAGGAATTACATTATGACCTGAAATAAGGGTACTATAATTCTCGTTTGCTCCAATTGGTAATCTAAAATCTACATATCCATTTTTATCCGCATAAACAGTTCGATATTTTCCATCTGTCGTTCTTAAGTTAATTCTTGCTCTAGGAACAATGTCACCAAGATTATCTCTAACTTGTAATGAAACGAGCTGACCTTCGTAAAAATTTTCGGTAAAATGATTTGGAACGCTTATAGGTTTGTTTGTGTATATATCCAATTCGGGGTCGCCTAACAAATTGTAAGTTAGAACATTTTTCCGTTGCCACTCTTGCACCATCGAAGCGCTACCTCTCATGAAGTAATCGCTGTTCATATAAGTAACCTTAGAATCGTATAACGCCTTTCCTTGTTGGAACTTTTTTTCTTCGAAAAACTCTTTCCAAAACAATTTCGCGTTCCCTCGATTTAATTTTTCAAGATTTGCATCAGAATCAAAATACCAACTTACTCTTAGAGCTCCTATGTAGCCCACTGCCCCCGCTAAAGGGCGTTTTATTAAGCGTTCTCCTATGCTATCATCGTTTTTATCGTAAGAAGAAGTTGTACAAGCATCAGCATATAATAACGATGGCATGTAATTATTACTACTCAATAATGCTTCCGCATTAGTATAAAAAGAAGAACCACTCGCATCTGTAAACCTAGTTGGATCAGCATGCCCAGCAAAAATTATTGTAGAATATCCAAAATTGAATTCGGTAATAAAACTTGTGGCATTAAGAGGATCAAGCCGATTTGGGGGCGATGGATCGCTTGGCGTAAAACTAGAAGTAGTTTTAGTTAAGTGAGTAAAATTCATTTCTGATGCCGTGTAGTTCTGCCAAATATATTCTGTTAAGCGAGCCTCATCTTCAGCAGGCGTAAATGATGAAACTCCCCCCGCTAATAACATTTTATTCATCCAATCTCCCATAGAAGGATCTGATTCATATTTTAAAGTTTTATTGATCATATTAGAGAGCTCCAGAATGTTATCAGCTGGTAAACGTCCAACATAGACTTCTGGTATCCACGATATCTCATCAACATTTCCCGTGTATTCTGAAGACTCGCCCCATATACTATTGTTATTATCGTCCCACGATCCTGTTAAATCTGCGTAATAAAAATCAGTAGGTTTATAAATATCGTCCCAATCCGAATATTCCGATTCACCACCTACCAGCGTTACATCTGGGTTATATACTTTCCTTATAGGAATTAAATTATCTTCAGCATCACCAACGAGAAGAACCCATTGAATGTTTTCCTTTTCGTAGTACTCTTTTATCATATTTCGAATTTGCTCAGCTTTATCCCTCCCTTCATAATCCGAATAGTTAGATAAAACGATGGTTTTAACCCCTTTCTCGTTTTTCCATTCCATTAAAGGGGTAACAGCATCCAAAAAACTCGTGTCATTTATAATTATAAGCATCTCTATTTTTTGATCGTACCAAGTGGCGTTTAATGTTTCGTAGTCAATTTCTGGCAATTGGGATAAATCAATTTCGGGGACGGAATTGGCCGTTTTTAATTTGCTTAAATTATTTTTATTATTTGTGATAGGATTGCTAAGTTCTATCATAAGGCTTACTGTGGGAATAAACGCCAAGATAATTAGTGAAAAAATTGTAAGTTTTTTAAAGCCTGTTTTAATCATTTAGAATCAATTTAATAAAAAGTGCCTTATTTTATAATTATTTTCAGAGTAAATAATATGTTTACAAATATTACAACTAATTAAAAATAAGAAGAGATATAATATTTAAATAAAATTGAGAATTTAATATGCCGCTTAGATTTAACACTTGTCCGTTTTGTCATGAGAAAATAGTATTCAATATTGAGAAAAAAGATATCGACTCGTCTCAATATCCCGCTCCAGTATATATTCTTCATAAAAGCAAATCTTGTGGTAAGACATCTACTTTTTATGTCGATAGTCTTTTAAGAGTTTCGTATAAAGAACTTGAGAAAAAACCTGGGGCGATTAAAACGTTAGAAACAACCAAGTAAGATTTCTCTTAAGAATTTTATGTAAATCTATTACTAACGATTAAAAAAGAGTAGTTATTTTTTTTCTAATTTTTCTAAAGAGAATTAATAAAATTAAGAAAAGATTAGTAAGAAATAATTATAATGAAATAATTAATCTATTATGGTTAATCAATTAGAGGATGTAAAAGGCATCGGATCAGAAACAGCGAAAAAATTTAAAGAAGAAGGCATTAATTCTGTTGAAATATTAGCTTCGTCTAAACCAGAGGATATTGTGAAACTAAAAATCAAAGGTATTGGCAAAGCAACGGCATTGAAATTTATAAAAAGCGCAGGATCATTAGTGAAGGAGAAATTATCAGAAGTAGAAACTCTAAAACTGGATGTTAAAGAGAAACACCCCAAAAAAGCAGAAACTACAAAAAAGGCAAAGCCAATAAAAAGCACAAACCTTAAAGAACTAATAAAAAAGCAAGCAGAGTGTAATATCGGACTAGTGGGCCATGTAGACCATGGAATGAACTAGCCATTTCGGCTTTTCCTATAAAGACCACACTAGTTAAGACCTTAACGGGTGATTGGACAGATAGACATTCTGAGGAAATAGAGAGAGGGATTTCGATAAAATTAGGATATTCAAATGCGACTATTCTATACTGCCCTGAATGCGACGAATATCTCACGTATCATATGGCAGAAGCTGCTAGAAAAAAAGGTCAACCAAGATTTGTTTGCCCCAACTGTAAAAAAAATTTAGAGTTTAGAAGAAATATTTCCTTCGTCGATGCCCCTGGCCACGAAATC
>JABCSY010000054.1 GCA_018238625.1 Promethearchaeota archaeon | reverse complement strand
CTGACTCTTCTTCCTTTAGCTCATAGAGAGCATCAAGAATATCAAAGACATAACTGATTATCTCTTTCTGCTCCATTTCGCTGCGATTCATCGCAATTACTAAATCTGCAAAGTCAAAGTTTCTTCGTTGGCTGCTTGAATCATGTATAAATACATAATTAAGCAATTCTTTTACCTCCAGTTTTTCTCGAATTCCTAAATCCTTTGCTATTAAAGTCGCTGAACATTCTCCAGCTAATCGATCTGTATCTCCACCGTTTCGATGCTCATCGTATCTTCCTCCTCCCGTATCAATCGAAATTACATTGGTACTTTCGAATGCCATGCCGGACTTTTCTCCGCTTTGTGTGAAAAAAATTTCCGCTTGTTCAACTCCTGGAAATTTTTCCTCTCCAAATCGCATCATTTCCCACAGAGAAACATAATCGGCTGGATGCGGATTCTCATGAATCGCTAATATCCATTTCTGTTCTCTTCGCGTTATGACTCTTTTCTCTTTCTTTCCACCTTCAAACCAACTATCTTTAATCATACTATCCACCTCTTTTTTGTACTATCCTTCACAGATCACAAATGGGTTTTCCATTTCACTTCAGATAGCCATAAATTATCTACAAGATATTTTTTTATAAACAAATTTTGACTATCTGAAAATTCTATTTTTATCCACTCTCAAATTTTTAAAGAACAATTTCCCTCCTTATAAACAAATCCAAGCTTTTTAGTCCTTCATTGTTTAATACCGCATTATAGCATATTTTCAAGAAAGATTAGAAAGCAATTCAATTAAGATAAAATCCAATGGTGAGTATAAAGAAGAAAAAATATATATCACAAAAAAATCAAATTATTATCCCAGAATTATCGAAATAAATATCGAGAAATTTAGAGAAGGTGAAAAAAATATCGTGAAGAAAATGCGCTTCCTACCTTATTTAATTTATGACGACATTTTAGAAACTTTCTGTTACAATAAAAAATTGCTTACAGAACAAAAAAGAAAACCCTATAAATTTACTATTTTTAGAAAAAAAGAAATCATTCTTAAATATACAAACATTACAATAAATGATTTAAATAATAATATTCAAAGTATTAGTGAATTAAAAAATATTGAATTGGAGAATTTGATAAATGAAATTTAAAAAAATTGATATTGGAAGACAAGGAAACTTCATTTTAGGTTTGTTATTGATCCACTTCTTATTTTTTGGTTACCTAGCCAATGTATACATAACTGGTATAGGAGATGGTATATTATTTTTATATAAAGTTATGTTTAACCCATATTCATTTGTATCAGCAATAATTCTATTTCTAATTATCTTCCTAATGACTTTTAGAGAAAATTTTTATGAATACGGAATGAGAAACAGTATATGGACAATTCCATTCATAATCGTAGAATCATGGATATGGTATTGGTTTATTACTGGTGAATTTGATATCACGATAATTGGAGGATATTTTATCCGATTTGAAAGTTATCTTACGATTTTATCTTTATTTGCCTTAGTCTTATCTGCAACATTTTTAGGAGCAATAGCAAAAGAGAAATATAAGTTGTTTAAAACGGAAGCTTTAAAATTAACTCCGGTAAAATTATAAATTAATAATAAATTAAAAAAAAAATTGAAAATTTGAAGTGGTATTATGAGTCTAACTAAGTATCTTGTAAGAAGATTAATTGCAATTATACCTATAATATTTGGTGTTATGACACTAACTTTTTTTCTATCTAGAATGATGCCAGGTGATCCAGTCTTAGCATTATTACAATCACAGGGCATACCTCACCCAAATCCAGCTGTAATTGCAGCAAAACGTCATGAATTGGGATTAGATCTGCCTATAATTCTCCAATACTTTAGATATATTTTAGATTTATTTACTGGTAACTGGGGTGAATCTTACTCCGTTGCTACAGGATCGCAAGTAATAGATTTAATAGGAAGACGCCTTCCTAGAACTATAGATCTTGCTCTATATTCAATGATTATCGCTTCTTTTATAGGAATTAAAGTTGGAGTGATTTCAGCTACTAATAGAAATAAAATCAAAGATACTGTTTTCAGGGGGATGGCATTAATAGGCGTTGCATTTCCAATATTCTTTTTAGGTATGTTAATGCAATTTTTCTTAGGTTATAAGCTTGATATCTTTCCTACTGTAGGTATTAAGTCAGTACAATATCCATATCCTCCAACTATAACGGGATTTATATTAATTGACTCAATACTAGGAGGATATTTTTATTTAGTGGGAGATTATCTAATTCACATGGTAATGCCTGTATTTTGTTTATCTTTTGTTACTCTTGCTTCTATAGTCAGACAATCTCGTTCAAGCATGTTAGAAGTATTGGAACAAGATTATGTGAGAACAGCTAGAGCAAAAGGGTGTAAAGAGAGAGATGTAATCAATACTCACGCATTAAAAAATTCTCTTATTCCAACAATAACCGTAATTGGATTAAATTTTGCAAGTTTATTAACAGGAGCAGTTTTAACGGAAACTACTTTTGGAATATATGGAATTGGTTTAACGTTAGTAGATGCGATTGAAAAAAGCGATTATTGGGTACTAAACGGTGTCGTATTTATGATGGCATTAATATTTGTCGCAACTACACTTATAACTGATATAGCTTACGGTATTCTAGATCCAAGAATAAGATATTAATAAAAATTTCATATTTAAATAAATAAAAAATAAGAAGTAGGATGTGAAAAAGTATGGAAAGTGATCAAACTTATCAAATAGAAGTTGAGAAAGAAGAGAAAAAAGAGAATGTTGTAAAAAATATTTTCGAATTTTTCATAAGAAATCTTAAATTTCTTATAGTTCCAGCATCAACTATAGAAGAATTGACATTTAAAGAACGTGAATATGAAAAACAAGTAAGTCAAAGAAAATTTATAAGAAAACTTAAGTCAGCATTAACACTTTTAGGTTTATTTATTGTATTTTGCTTGGTTACTATGGCTGTTTTTCCCCATTGGCTTTCTCCCTATACATTTGCAGAAGCAACGGGATACCTTTTTCTTCCATTTGCTCCGCCCTCACCAGAACACTTATTGGGAACTACACAACTAGGACGTGATGTTTTAGCAAGAATTATATTTGGTGCGCGTTCCTCATTGACGGTAGCCCTTCCTGCTATTGCTATGAATGTTATTGGCGGCGTATTTCTGGGGGTTATTGCTGCATACTATGGGGGATGGATAGATTCAGTTATCATGAGAATAGCAGATGTTTTTCTTGCTTTTCCAGGACTTATCCTTGCATTAGTATTTGTAGGTATCTTTGGAAAAAAAATACAAGTTATTATGTTTATTTATGCATTTTTAGGAATCCCCGGTTATTCCAGATTGATCAGAGGCAACGTGTTACAAGCTAAGGAACTACCCTATGTAAAAGCCGCAAAAGTTGCTGGTGCGAATAACTGGAGGATAATGTTCAAGCATATATTACCAAACGTTATACAACCTGTAATAATTTCAGTTACTTTCGCTATAGGAGGATTTATTTTAGGTTTGGCGGGATTAGCATTTTTAGGATTTGGCGATCCAACATTTGTAGAATGGGGAAATGATATAAGTCTTGCAAGGGAAAACTTATATGATGCTCCTTGGGCGCCACTCTATCCTGGTTTAATGATATTAATTACTGTACTTGGATTTATGTTAGTGGGAGATGGTTTAAGAGACGCTCTCGACCCAAGATTAACGCTCACATAAATAATGTTTATTATATACTGAAGAAGAAAGCGAGATTGGTAAAAAGTTTGCTTTTGTAAGAATGTTTTTGGCGCTTATGTTCCTGTCCACGGGCAATAAGCTGACACTATCACAAGAAGAAGTTTTTAAAAATATTTCAATTAACTTAAAAAAATAATTTTGGCGATAAATTATGAACGATAATAGCGAAAAAGAACTAGAAAAACTACCTGAAATTGAAACAGAAGAAGAGAAGGAAGAAATACATATAAGTGAAATAGAAGAAAATATCTCTCAAGTTGAAAAGATTCCAGAAGAATTAGGAGATACTATTGATACTGATGAGAATATCGAAGAAGAACTTGAAAAAGAATCCAAAGAAGAATCTGAGGAAGACACATTAAGTTTCGAAGCCTCAGAAGAAAGATTAAGTGAATTGGAAACAAAAATTATCGGAAATGACGGTGAAGAACCCCAAATTCCCCAAGAAATCACGAAAGAAGATTTAAAAATACAATTAAAAGAACTACGGAGAAATCTAATAGAAGGCGCCCTTTACGCAGCAGGTAGACCCCTTGATGTAGAAGAATTATCGACTAAATTAGAAATTCCCAAAAAAGAAGTTGAAGAATTAGTAAGAGCTGTCGCTTTTGATTATTTAGAACGTTCTGGCGCACTAATTGTCGCTCAAATTGGGGAGAAATACCAGATGCAGCTTAGACCCGAACTTACCGAAACCGTATCTAAATTTGCCAAAGGAGGCGCTATTGCTGAGCGTTATTTAAGAACGCTAACGATTATAGCGTTGAAACAACCAATTTTAAAATCAATGGTTATTAAATTAAGAGGAAGTGGAGCTTACGATCATGTTAAATACCTTTTAGAAAACGATCTAATATCGGCAGTAAAAAAAGGAAGGTCAGCTGAATTGGCTACGACAGATAAGTATGCAGATATGTTTGGTTTGCCTAAAAATAAAGAAGAGCTGAAAAGAATGATGGTGTCGCAATTAGGTCTTGGAGAAAATATGAATTGAACTTATAAACATAGCATTACTATAGCCCTTTTACTCTAAATAGCAAATAAGTTCTAAAACTAACCCAAAGAATTTTAATTAAATGGATGAAAGGATTCCTGATTAACCTTGATTTACCGTATCTTCTTTTCGAGCATTGGATCGGAATTTGTTTTATTTTGTACCCATGTAAGCTCGTTATTATAAACATTTCTTGAGCGTAATTGTACTTACCTACAATTTCTTTCACAAGAACAGCTGCTAACGATCCATTAAACGCCCTAAAAGAGGATTGTACGTCGTAAACTTCTGACCGTCTTAATAATATCATGGACAAAAAGATCGAGATAAATTTGTTTCCTAATATCTTTATTGACGAAGATTCGTATCTCTCGCCAGTCAAAAATCGATTTCCTTGCACTAAATCGGCTTCGTTTCGTAAAATTGGAGAAATCAACTTAATTATGTGTTTAGGGTTATATTGACCATCGCCGTCTAACACCACCACAATATCTGCCTCTTCTTTTAACGCTTCTACTAATCCAATCTTAAAGGAATAACCCAAACCTAAGTTCTTTTTATTCGATATTACTGTTGCACCTGCTTTTTTCGCGGCAGCTGAAGTGTTGTCCGTACTGCCATCGCTAATAACAATAACTTTCTGGTTAATGTTTGGGAAAGAGGGTATTTCCTTAATCAAATTAAAAATGCTTTTTTCTTCGTTATAAGCGGGGACGAAAATAATTAAATTTTTATTCGCCATCTTAAAAAAGATTGTAGATAAAAGAATTAATTAAAAAAGAATATGGATAAATTTAAATCCTCGTAATGTTCTTTAAGTTCAGGACTTTCTTTAATGTCTTTTTCTTTTTTGCTTTCAATAATTTCAAAGTTTTTTATTCTAATTGTGTTAATAATATCAGCTTTTACAATTTCAATCTCGGTCATCGTATTTTTATCAGTGGAAATAACAATTCTTTCTACATCTTGATTTAACGGTATTTTAAGCTTAGATTTGCAATTTCTAAGAATTTTGATAATTTCAATTGCTACTTTTCCACGATTCGCTAGCTCCTCAGAAACATTATCGTACGGCTGCGGCCATGTTTCTAAATGAATCGATTTCAACTCTTTATAATTTTGATAGAGAATTGAGTAAATTTCTTCTGTAATAAAAGGCATTGTAAAGGCGAATGTGGTTAAAATCTTGTAAAATAAACTCAGGGCATTTTTTAATGCGTTTTGCGCAATATTTTTATCTTCAGAATAGAATTTATGCTTTATTGCTTCTATGTAATTATCGCACAGTTCGTTCCAGAAAAAAACTCGCAATACAATAAAAGCTTCGTGCCAATTATATCCGTCGAAATGTTTTGTAGCTTCTTTTAAAGCTTTGTTAAATTCAAAAAAATAATAACTTTCAATTTCAGATAATTCGCTATCTTTAATTTGTAAATTTGGAACCTCGATGTTTCTTAAATTAAGGAACAAAAATCTGTATGCGTTCCACATCTTAGTGATAAATCGCGATGTTCCAATTAGTTGCTCGAAATTTCTGCGGTATTTTTTGTTAAATTTGTCTTCTGGGAGTTTTTTCCTCTCTTTTTCGATGTTTTCTTTTGAAATCGGCTGTTTTGTATGAATATTTATCCAAGTAAATTCAAATGGGTAATCATCACCTAGTGAGCCCATCGCTGCCCATTGTCTAACCGCGTCAGCTCCAAATTTGGGCATAACTTCATCCGGTGAAATAGAATTTCCAAGGCTTTTTGACATATGTCTTCCATCTGGACCTGAAACCATACCATTAATCATTGCTTCGTAAAAAGGAGCTTTTCCCGTTAATATTTTGCACCGAAATAGCGTATAAAACAACCATGTCCGAATAATTTCATAACCTTGAGGGCGATGAACTTTAGCTTCTAAATAGGCTCTTTTAAAGAAAGCATCATCGTCTAACCATTTGGACATGGCAAGGGGAGATATGCTAGAATCAATCCAGCAATCGCAAACATCTTTTTCGCCAATAATATCAGTGCTACCACATTTAGGACATTTTTCAAATGGTGGAGGAACTTTAATTGGATCTATTGGTAAATCTTCTTTTTTTGGAGGAAAAATCTCGTTGCATTCACCACAATACCAAAAAGGAATAGGTGTCCCGAAGACGCGTTGTCGAGAAATTACCCAATTCCAATCTAATCCATTTGCCCAATCTAATAATCGTAATTTATGTTTTTTAGGATACCATTTCATTAAATTAGCAGATTCTATAATTTCTTGAGTAAAGTCCTTAACATTAATAAACCACTGATAAACTGGTAGATATTCTATTGGAGTTCGACAAGACGAGCGTTCTGAATGGATTATTATGCTGTGTTCATAGTCATCTATTTTTTCTATTAAATCTAGCTCTTCAAGATCCTTTACTATTTGTTTTCGAGCTTCCATAATTGAAAGTCCTTTGTATTTAGAATTCTCGTTCATACGACCGTTTTCAGTAAATATTTGAATTTCGTTAAGGTCGTATTCTAATTTCCATTTAATGTCCATTTCATCTCCGTAAGTACAAACATAAACCACTCCCGTTCCAAAATTCATATCAACATTTTCGTTCATATAAATTTGAACGTCTCGGTTAGCAATAGGAAGTCTTACTTTTGCTGCAGAAAGATCGTAGTATCTATCATCGTTTGGATTAATAAGAACGGCAACGCAAGCCTCCATATACTCTGGTCGAGTCGTAGCTATGGTAACATACTCGTTCTCTCTTCCAACTAAAGATAATTTTATATACCATAACTTTCCTGTTTCTTCTTTATAACCCACTTCTGCTTTCGCTACGGAAGTCTCACAATTAACGCAGAAATGCGTCGGGAACTTCTCTCTATAAAGTAATCCCTTTTCGTAAAATTTTAAAAGTGAAATTTGGACTTTTCGTTTATATTCCTCGTCCATAGTGCGATAAGTATATCTCCAATCTGTGGAATATCCTAATTCATTCAACTGTTTCGTCATATTTTTTATATTGTTATCGACCCATTCAACGCATTTTTTTAAGAATTCCTCTCGGTCATCCTTAGAAACGCCATAATTTTTTGCCACGGCTAATTCTACTGGAAGACCATGACAATCAAAACCTTGAGGAAAATAAACATTTTCTCCCTTCATTTTATGATATCGCGCTACAAAATCGATCCACGAATGATTCAAAATGTGTCCCATATGCAACGATCCACTAACAAAAGGAGGAGGTGTGTCAATAGAAAAAAGAGTGCCTTTTTTATCAATGTCAAAATCGTAAATCTTTTCTTCGCGCCAATATTGTATCCACTTTTTTTGAATATCGTTGAATTTAAATCTTTTTGGGTACTCGGTCTCTTGCGTCATTTACATACCTTTTTAGATAGTTATTTAATGTAATAGTGGACCTGACGGGAATTGAACCCGTGCCCTCTTACATGCGAAGCAAGCGATCTGCGACTGATCTACAGGCCCATTTTATTTTTTATATATAGATACAATAAAAAAACAATAATAACTAAAAATTTTTTTGATTTTTCTTCAAAAAATAATATAAATTACATTTGAATGCAATTAAAATTCCGTTCGACCAATAATCTCGTCTTGTGCAGACTTAGATAATTCTGTAAACAATACAGAATAACCCGCGATCCGTACAACTAACCCTTGATATTCCTTTGGATTTATTTGGGCATCACATAGAGTTTCTTTTCCAACAACGTTAAATTGGATATGATAACCCCCATTTTCTTCAAAATAGGTTCTAATAAGTGGAAGGAACAATTCTATTTTTAGTGTGTTTGGATGAAATGCTAATATTACTGAATTTCCATTCGTTATTAACTCATTATCCAGCTTCATTATCGAATTAAGTATCGCTGTTGGACCATTTTTATCCCTTCCATTGGTTGGACCAACCCCATTTGAGAGCGGTTCCCTTGACTTTCTTCCATCAGCAGAGGCTGCTGTAAAAACTCCAAATGCCATGTGAAAAGCTGTAGAATAAATTCCTGGATGATACTTTCCACCTCTAAAATTCTCATATTTAAGAACTTCATTACAGAACAAATCTGCTACGTCGTGAGCTATAATGTCTACATAATCGTCATCGTTTCCAAACTTAGGGACTTTATTAATAAAGATTTGTCTTATTTCTTCTCCCTTTTTACCATTGTAAGTACCCCGGTAATTCTTTGACAATATCTTGATTAACTCTTCTAATGAGTATAATTTTTCCTCGTAGACCAATTTTTTAATTACAGCAAGAGAATCGGCAACAGTAGATAAACCAATCAATTGAATAGTAGTAAAATCATATTTAGCGCCTCCACTTGTGATATCACACCCCCGTTCAATGCAATCGTCTATAGTTGCGGATAAAAAGGGTTGCGGATTGAGCTCAGCAATAGCTTTTTCGAGGAAAGACATTGTTTCTACCAAATTTTTTGTAAAAAAGCTAAGTTGGTTCGAAAACTCGTCCAATAAATCTTGGTATGAAGAGAGCTTTTTTGTGTTTTCAATGCCATATGACTTTCTTGTAAACATATCTGTCCCATTGTTCAAGGTTAACTCTAAACACTTCACAATATTTAATTGAGTAGCGTTTGTACATCCAAACGACTTATAAGTATGTGTTGGTTCTACACACCCTATTGGTGCGTATCCACGCGCATCCTCTATAGTATAACCAAGCTTGTTAAGACCTGGAATCATAACAACATCGTTGAACAAAGCAATACTTGTTCCAGATTTAATTGCTTCTCCTGTTTTTACAAGTAAATCGTCTGGAGATTTATTATGAATGCGAACGGAAAAAGTAGGTTGAACGGTTTTTAGTTTTTTGTAAGAATTTAAGAATAGATACGACAATTGATTAGTAGCGTCGTTTCCGTCCTCATCAACGCCTCCTATCGTCATATTTGCTGTGAGAGGCGGACCTTCCGCCGCTATAATTCCTTTATGGAGGACATAATTCCATAGAGTTGTAAGCTTCAAATAAAAACATTCAATTAAGAATTGCACTTCTTCATTGTTTATAGTTCCCTTTTTTATATCCTCAAAATAAAAAGGATAAAGAACTTGATCTATGCGTCCTATACTAATAGCAAAGCCTCCATCTTCGAGACCAGCAATAACGTGAGTGAAATACAATAATTGGAAGGCTTCTTTAAATGAGGATGGTGGGTTACCAGAGATATTTGAACAAATTTCAGCAATTTCATAAAGTTCTTTTTTTCTATCACTATTGCTTTCTTTTTCTGCTAATTCCGTTGCCAATATTGAGAATCTTTGAATAAATTCTTTAGAACCGTCCAAAACAATAATAACTGACTCCAAAAAGTTCATTTTCTTCTGATCTTTTGTAAATTCTTTCATCTTCTCTCTTGCTTTTTGAATTAAGCCGTTAAATCCCACTTTTAAGACATTATGATGTCCTGGGAAGAAATGCCCCGTTCCATTAGTTATGTTTGTATCCACGATATACGGTAGATTTAGCATGAGGGCAGTTAATTCGGGACTTAAATAAGAGTCAAACCTGGATTTGGTTGTCTCTTCTTCGTTTTTCCAATATGGTATTATTTCTTCGATTATGATTTGTTTATCGTCATCTGAAAGTAATAGCCGTTGAGTTTCTCGATTGTTATAGAGGTTAATATCTTGTTCAATCGTATCAACGCGTACTTCAGGATATAAGGGCGTTCCAACAAATTTAGTACATCGATTTCCAACAATAAATTCGTCGTCCCATATTTTTATCGTCATATTTGTAAAAAGATGGCGCATAGCTTTCGCAAATCTTATGTTTGGAACTTCACCCTTCGTACTTTTATAAGATTCCGTGAAAATTTTAGCTCTTTCTATGCAGAGTTCGTGTGGTTGTAAAACCACTCTATTTTTCAATCGTGAAATTCGATCTTCATAACCCGGAGGAGAGATATGTTCAATTTGCATTGTTATTCCTAAAATTTGTAATTTTTATTTGATATTAATTAAATTATCATTACTTTAATTTTTATTATAATTTAAAACTAAATAAAAGTTGTTATGAGTTATTATTTAAAAAATCCTCAAAATTATTTTCGCAGTTTAAATAATCATTTTAAATTCTAATAATAAGCTAAATTTTTTCAATTAATGAATCGAGTGATTAAAATGCCTGGTCAAAACGGTCTTGTACCATAAATTGTTGCTCTTTCTAAGAGTATCATATAATTTCCTTTCTTTTTTAAAATTTTGATACTTTATCAGAATATTTTTTATACTTTTATCTTATTATATTTAAAGTTAAAAATTACCAAATACTTATTATTTACAAAAAGAAAGACTTTGAATAGTCGTCTTTAATCAGAGAAAATAAAATGATTAATAAAGAAAGATTCGAGGAGTTATTTCAGCAACAACTTATAAAAGATATATCTCAAGAACCAATTGATATTGTTTTATCAGGACAATATGGTAAAGCACTGGAATTGCTTAGAGATGCAGAGGCAACAGGATTGTTTCCAGCGCTTGTTGGGCCGCCTGGAGTAGGGAAAACAATTTTGTGTAGATATTTTGCTAGTTTAAGAGCTAAAGAAAAGAAAAATAAGAGCTTTTTCTGGCTCACAATGGACGAAAGCATAAAACCTTCGCATTTTATAGGGAGTTTCGATCCTGCTATTACCCTAAAAAAGGGATTTGTGCTAGAAGCTTTTAATCCCGGCCCGCTTTTGAGCGCAATGCTAGAAGGTGGAACTTTTTTAGCTAATGAAATAAATCGAGCTACTGAATACTCGCAAAATACTTTATTAGAACCTTTAGAGGAAGAATCGATTAACATTCCGCACTTGGGTCGAATAAAAGCTAACAATGATTTCTTCTTTATTTCTGCTATGAATCCGGAAGAACTTTCGGGAACCCATCGGCTATCTGAGGCTTTAAAGGATAGGATTAAAATCTGGATTAAATTAACATATCCCGATAAAGCAACTGAGCTTGAGATTATAAGAATAAATTTGCCTGAACATTTTGTTATCGAAGAGTCTGAATTAGAATTAATTTATTCAATAATAAACGAAACGAGAAAGAATAAAATAGATATTGAAGTACCAGCGTCAATTCGAGCCGGAATTGCGATAGCAAAGCTATTGGCTCGAAGACGATCTTTAGAAAAAGAAGGAAAAATAAAAGAAAAAACATCTACTTACGAATATCTTTCAGAGATCACTCGTCACGTTCTACTAGGAAGTATGAAACCAAAGCCTGGTACAAAAGTTGAAAATATTATTGAAAGTATTATTCATAAAACTTTAGGTGCGTAGGGGGTAAAAAGTTATTTTATGGCAGTTTTTCCTGAAAATCCTTGCGAATTTGCTGTAGATTTCATTAGAAAAATGAGGTCTCATGCTGACATTATCCAAATTCCGTCATCACGTCAAGTTTTATCAATTCCAAAGTTAATTTTATCGAGGTATTATCGAAAGGGTTTTGTGACTCCCAACGATTACATAGAAATAAGTACCGTAACTTCGTTTCCGGACAATCAGGAATTAGCAAAAGACATTGCTTTTAAAATTCTCTTTCCAAATTACAAAAAAGATATTATTGACTCGTTTTTTCAGAGCGAAGATGCCGTTGATAAATCTATTGAAGACCTTGTAGAATCCGAGATGAAGTCTGAATTAGATCAACTTCAAGAGATTATTGACGAAATCGAGGCGACAAAATCAATTGATACAGATGAGATTCAAAAATTAGAGGAATTTCTCAAAGAATTAAATTCGAATAGGGAGGAAGAGCCATATAAATCCGCATTAAATTTTTTTAACGACGATTCGGAATTGTATAAAGAAGAGATATCTTCCTTAGAAAAACTAATTCAAGAAGCCCAAAAAAGGCTAGAACAAAAAATAAATTCGTTGAGTCCTGACGATTTAAGGGCTGGTTCGAATTTAGGTTTAAACGACTTAATCCAGCAAAATTCTTTAAGGGAATGGGAAAAACTCGCAAGTAAAGCTCTCGATAATCAAAATATTTCTGAGGATTTATCAAAACTGATTAATTCAAACAAATTAGATGATCTTTTAAAATCTATAAAATTTATTAATGAGACCTCGGACAATCAAAGCATAAAAGATCAAATCCAAAACATTAAAAATCAACTTCAGAACCAACTAAATAATTTAGATCAATTATTTAATGCCGCAAAAACTTTAGGCGAAACTCCTAAGTTTGATCAAGATAAAGTTTTGAATAATTCGCTAAACCAATCTTCATTTGAGCATAATTTTAACCTTGCAGACTCGTTAGATCAATATTTTGGTACTAATTTAAGAGAAGAACTGCTAAATAAATTAAATGGGCAAATGCAAAATCCGCAAAAGCAAAAGAAACAATTGAATCTATCGTTAGAAATGTTGACAAAAAATGCCTTTGCTAATAAATCTTGGAATTCGCTATTTAATCAAGCTATGAAAAATGCGATCGATGAAGCAAATAGTCAAAATATTAAGTTTGAAGCATTTAAATCGCTTTCTCATCAAATGCAACAATTAATGAATAGCTGCCCAAACATGCACTGTGGACAAAAAATATCTCAGAAATTACCCGAATTAACTTCTCAAACACTAGAGGCTTGTGAAACGCCTGATCAATTAAGAAACGCAACAGAATTCTTAAGAAAGATCGGATTAAATCCTGAAGCAGAAGATATTAAAAGAATTGGAAAAAAACTTGAAATGCCCGAAGAGGAAATATACGAATTAATAGAACCTAACTATCAATTATTAAAAAAAACGATTGAAAAGAAAGTAGCAGATTTTCAGCGAATTAACAATTTAATGAATCAAATTAAAGACCAACTGAATAAAGAGAGAATCAGAGAGCTTTTAAGCAGTGCGTTAGCTTCCGATAATAGGGATGCTTTAGGCGCAATTGGTCATTTTAATCTGAATGAGGCTTTAAAAGGTGCTCAGCAAATTGGGGGCAAAGAAGCGCAAGATAAACTAATTGCGTGTTTATCCGCGGGTACTGGTGAAAACCTCCTTAAACAATGGTTTATTCATAGAAATAATCTACCAGAACAAGTTAAATTAAAGGTTAAGGAATTAGCAAAAAAAATGTTAATTGAGTTAGGAATATATTATTCAAGGGCTCGTTTAGGCAGTGCAACGACCGGCCCTACACCTGTTAACATAGTAAGACCCTACACAATAGGAGATGACTTTGAAAATATAGACTTGGAGGAAACAATTTTCCATCTTCTGGAAAAGGGTAAAAAATTAGACCATCTTAATTACGATGATTTTTTTGTTTATGAGACCGCGAAAGGACTACGCTCGTTATGCTTTGAACTTGATATCAGTGGTTCGATGACGGGAGAAAAACTAGCTTATATGGCAATATGTGTGACTATGTTAGTATATGGGATGAGAAAAGATGAGATTGCTATTGCATTTTTCGAGTCTGATACGCATGTTTTAAAGGAATTATCTAAAAAAGTTGATTTAGAAAAATTAGCCGATGAGTTGCTCTCTGTTTCAGCTAAAGGTGGTACAAGGCTTCAAAGTGCCTTAGAATGGGCAAAAAAACAATTTAAAGAAAAATCAAGCTCCCGTGAAAAGCTGAATGTATTATTTACTGATGCTGAAATATACGACCTTCAGCAATCTATTGAAACGTTAAGAATTTTCCGCTCTTTAGGAATTGATTTTATCTTAGTCTGTCCAGAATCCTCCTTTAATTTAAAAGAAGCAAAAAAAATGGTTAAAATCGCAGGAGGACAATTATTAACTATAAAAGATTGGAACGACTTCCCAAAATTAATTTCTGATATTATAAAATCGAGATTTTAGAAGAATGACAAAAAATAATTTATCAGAATTAATAATTGAGAAATATGGAATTGAGATATATAAGAAATCAGTTGAGTTCCAGAAAAATAAAATTAATATAATTTCATTGAAAGAAGATCCAATAAAGATAAGAGCAATCATTTTAGATAATGACCGGGAATTCCACCTAGTTATTAACGAGAAAAAAAATGAAATATTTCACGATTGTCCTACTTTTTTAATACACAGCGAAAGAGATGATAAGATATGCATTCATCTAATAAGACTTTTAACGATAATAAATCCGTCGATTTCTTTAAAAATTATCAACAATATTGACGATTTTTTTTTAACTTCTGAAGACTTTGGTTCCAAAAAGAAGAGCAAAAACTATTTGAAATTGGCTAATGCTTGTTTTGAATGTGAAAATTGTGTTGATGGACTAAATTATTTAAATAAAGCGATTATTAATCAACACGAGTGCGAATCGATTATTGAAAGGTATTTGAAAACGGCGATTGAAAATAATTTGTATATTGAATTTTTTGAATTTCTGCTGTCTGCCTATGATAACGAATTAGGACCCTATCTTCTCAAATACAATCACTACATAGAAAAAGGTGTTAAATTGTTTCTAAATTCGGTTTCAAAATACGCTTTTTATGAAATACTTAGAATTATAGAATCTTTTGATAGATTATTAGATGTGTATAAATTTCAAAACGAATCTTTTGTTTCGTCTTTGCTTAAAAAATTAGCAAAAATGGCTAATTCAAACGATTTTAATGAAATGTATTTTTCAGCTTTTTTTATAAAAAAAAAATACGAAACTCTCGTTAACCTTAATCCGCTTTTCAAAGATTTAATACCTTTGAAGGCTTTTGAATCGTTTAAAAGCGAAATTGTAAAGTATTTTAAAAGCGAAATAGAGAATTTCTGCGTAATAGATAAACTAAAGCTAATGAAGGGGCATTTTGAAGTTTTTCAAATTCAAAAAGACGCGTACTATGACGAATATAAGGCATATAAAAGCGAAATAAAAGAATTAGAAAAGAAAGTATATTTAAAGAAATTTGCCTTTCTCAATCTACTTAAGGAAAAATATAAAATCAAAAAATCTAAAGTTGACTTTAGAAAAAAGAGAAACACCTACATCGTTAATCACGATAAAGAGAATCTCGAAAACCCCGCTTACAATTACGTTATAAAACACATAGGCTTTTATGGAATAAACGAATCTACCATTAAATCTTCGGAAATTGGAGTTAACTATTTAATAATTAAAGAATTGTTCTTAGACGATTTAAACAACTTCCCAGATATTTTCTATTATAAAAAACAATTCTGGGGAGAAGAAAATAGTTATGAAATTAATTCTATAGATGTCTTTTCGCTAATCAGTAAACCTATAGAATACAATTACGACATTGACCAAGATCATTCTAATATTAACGACCTTATGATAATCGAATGGGATTTAGCTAGTAAGCCAAGACAAGGCAGTTTAGTAAATGCGTACGGCGCCCAAATTGTTATCCCAGATCAAAACAACTCTCTTTTTCACGACTTGAAACCATTCGATTTAGTTTACTGTCAAAAAACACCGGTTAAAATTGAAGGAAATATCGTTAAAAGAATCAATATAATCGCGAAATGTTCGTTTAAAGACGCAATTAATAGTATTTCGAAGGGCATGGTATTTATTGAAGGGTATTACCCTTTATCTCTTATCAAAGCGGTTCTCGATAAAAAGATTAGTCCTTTTAAAGCTTATGAAATCATATTAAATAACCCAAATAAACTGTTTGTCCCAAATTATCGTCAATTTGTAAAAGCTTTCAGAAAATTCTTATTCGATTTTATAAATAAAGAAAGAGAATTTATTTACCAAGAATTAAAATCTAATTCTGAAGAGAAAACGGATCAAATTTTAATATTATTAAATTTAACGACTGAATTAGCTGGATTAGATTTACCATTCTCTGAAATAATTCAAGAGTTATTACGCGAAGTAAGTAATTTAGATGAATTTAGAACCAAACTGCTCGAGAAAATTCATTCAGTCGTAAAAAATATACTCGTGGTAAGAGAGCTTGGAGGTACAAAGATTTTCAATCTAAAAGAAATGCGTCATACGCAATTTGTTAAATATTCCAGCGAAATCTTAAAGATAAGAAAAGAAGAATTTGAAAAATCTAAAATACTTAAATCTTCTGAAAAAAACGCAATATATAACGTATCCAAGTTGTTTAAAACCTATTACGGAAACCAATTTTCGAATATATTGAATTTAGGCTTAAGGTTAGAGATTGATCAAGACATTTTTAATAAAATAATGTTTTATACCTCAAAATTAAAACTAAATTTAAATATAGTTGAGGAATAAATTAATTATTTCTGTTACGCTTCAAATTTTAAATCACAATTAATCCTATCGTGACCCGAATAAACCAATAATTTAATATAATCAATTATAATTATTATCTCAATAGTAGACGATTATCTTTAAAATAAAATATTTAATTTACGCGCTCAAAGACGAAAATACCGGGTGTAACTATGAAATTATCTGAATATGGAAGACGTTTTCTGAATTTAACACTTCGCATAGACAAACACAATAAGGGATATGTAGATTTTTATATTGGTCCTAAAAAATTACGTAAAATCGTTGACAATGAGGTTATAACTTCACCAAACAAGCTTTTAAGTGATTGCAAAGCTCTACAAAAAGATTTGTTTAAACAAGGTTACGATAAAAAACGCGAGCGATACTTAGAAAAAACATTAATATCGATGAGAACTTCCATCGAAATCCTAAGCGATATCGATATTCCTATAAAGGAGCAATTCTCAAAGTTATATGATGTAGTCTTACAACCAGTTAAAGAATCTGAATTAGATAACTTAAAAGAAGAGTTTAGCGCAGCGTATGGTGATTCTGGAAGTTTAGAAAAGCGAATGAACGATTTAAGAGTACGACGAACTGTTCCTGAGGGTAAAGTATTTGAATTATATAAAAAAGCTCTCAACATCACGAGAGAGCGAACTAAAAAGTTATTTGTCAACTTATTACCTCAAAAAGAACGAATTGTGTTAGAATTAGTCAAAAATAATGATGAAATAAAATGGTCTTATTACAATTGGTATGTGGGTAATTTTTGCTCCCGAATAGAGGTTAATCCGAATTACAACATTTATTGGACTGGACTTTTGTCTTCTGCCGCACATGAGGGATATCCTGGCCATCATACAGAATTTGCTATCAAAGAAAGAGTGTTATATCGCGAGTTAAATCAATTTGAACACTCAATACTACTGCTACATAGCCCTAAATTAATACTCTCAGAAGGGATCGCAGAATTAGCATTAAAAATGCTCTTTTCAAATCGGGAAGCAGTAGAAATTAGTTTACGAGAATTGTGTCCAGATTCATCAAACGAAGATTCTCTTGAAATGATGATGGCACAAAACAAAGTAAAAGGAAAAATAACCCTTTTTTGGTATAATTTTGCATATCATGCGCTTATTGATAAATATAACGACGAGCAATTAATACGATATGGAACAAATTTTGAAATTGTTAGTAAAGAAACCATAAAAATTCAACTAAAAAAAATCTCTAACCCAGTTTATTCAAAAAACGCTTTTATGTATAACCTTGGAAGCAATCTCATAAAATACAAGTATGGAAAGCTTCCTTCAGTTAAAAACTTTCAAAACTTAATTACTAATCCACATTTACCTTCAGATTTAATATAAAAAAAGAATACTTCTTAAAATTTCTTTCATTTTTCACTGGAGCATTTAGCCCCAAACTTGATGATGTAAAGTATTTAGAATTGTTTAGACCTACAATGATAAAAAATTATATTTAAAAATCCCTAAAAGCATGAGTTGGTTATTTTACGCTAATCACTTTTCACTTTTTTAGGAGTTTAAATAAATTTTATCAAATTAATAAATAGGCTTGAAAAAATTAAACATAAATCATCCATTTTAGCCTTAAATTAAAAAAAGAATAAATCAAATACATTTCAATTAATAAATAGAGTGAGAAAAAATGCCTGGTCATGACGGTATAGGGCCATAATTAGATGTTTATTGTAAGAACATCATGTATTTTCCTTTCTTTTTTAAAATAAGTAGTTTAAATAAATATTGTTAATTAATAAATTGGTTTTGAAAAAACTAAGTATATTTGGTTTCAAATTTAAAAGAAGGAGATATTAAATTCATTTCATTAAACAAATAGTGTGAAAAAAATGCCTGGTCAACCATATATCATACCATAAATGGATGTTTTATACAAAAACATCATATATTTTCCTTTCTTTTTTAAAATAAGTAGTTAAAAAAATATTTTATTATAATTAGATAGATCTTACAATTTAACAAAATGTAATCTATGTCGTTTCAATTCGGTTTCAAATTAAAAAAAAAATTAGTTAAAAACAATTCACATAACAAACAAAGTGAGAAAAAATGCCTGGTCAGGACGGTCACCTCCCATAAAATGATGTTTTTTATAAGAACATCACATAATTTCTATTCTTTTTTAAAATATTATTACCGCCGTTAGTTAAAGCTTTCCAATTTAACGACATAAATCAAAAATTTATCTTCCAATATCCAAAAAGAGTTAAAGGATTGCAATATTTTTAAATTGAAAATATAACTTTATTAAGTATACTAAATAAAACTCTATTTTGTTGAAAGAAATGGTAAAAGACAGATTACAGCACCCATCCAAGGACATTATAGAAAGCAAGGGAACGATCTTAAGAGGAAAAACTATATGCATGTGTTTAACTGGCTCGGTTGCGGTTATTAACGCTCCAATTATTGCTAGAGAATTAATGCGTTTAGGAGCGGATGTAATTTCCGTAATGTCAAAAGCAGCTACAGAGTTAATAAAGCCAACTTTAATGCATTGGGCTACAGGAAACCCTGTAATTACTCATTTAACTGGATCAGTCGAACATGTTTTTCTAGCGGGTGATAGACCTAATGCCGCCGGAAAAGCAGATCTAATTTTGGTTTGTCCCGCAACAGCAAATTCAATTTCTAAAGTCGCTAACGGGATAGACGACACCCCGGTAACAACAATGGTCTCAACCGCTTTTGGTTCCTCTATCCCTATAGTCGTAGTTCCTGCTATGCATGAAAGTATGTATCATCCCATAATCGAGACAAATATCTCAGTTTTGAAAAAGTATGGTATTGACGTATTAGGTCCGAGAATTAGCGAAGGAAAGGCTAAGATTGCAAAAGTGGATGATATAATCGATAGAGTTATTGATTTATTGATTACGAAAAAGGATCTTGAAGGAAAGAGAATACTAATCACCGCTGGACCCAGCCGCGAGGCAATAGACAATGTTCGGTATTTATCAAATAAATCCTCTGGTAGAATGGGTATCGAAATAGCAAAAGAAGCCTCTGCAAGAGGTGCGGATGTATTATTGGTTGCTGGTGAATGTATGGTGAAGATTCCAGAGTACATTAAAACCAATCATGTGGAATCGGCAGACGATTTTATTAAAGTTATAAAGGACGAAATTTCATACAATAATTACGACTTCTTTATTTCTGCAGCCGCAATTAGCGATTATAAGCCAGTGGAACTCATTGAAGGAAAAATCTCGTCAGATAATGTAAAGGAATTAAACGTAAATATGAAATTAACGCCTAAGATATTAGATATAGCAAGAAGGAAAGATTACAATCTTTTTATTATCGCATTTAAAGCGGAGACAAATGTTTCTCGAAGCGAGCTAATTGATCGCGCTTACGATAGACTTTTAAAATCTGAGTCAGATTTAATAGTTGCCAATGATGTGGGTCGAGAGGATATAGGGTTCAACAGTAAAGATAATGAGGTATACATAATAAATAAAGTAAAACACATAACTCATATCGATAAGCATACTAAAAGATATGTAGCTTCTAAAATAATTGATGTAGCCTTAGAAAATTACCGCATCAGAGAAATTTCAAAATAAACTTACTCCTTCCTTTTAAATTTTTTCACCTAAAGAAAAGATTTAAATACTAATTCAATTTCTGTTCAAAATGAATGACCGAATACATTGAGAAAAATTGATTGAATAGTAAAGAATTAGGATATTCGTTTAATATTAGTTAATGTATTTATAATTCTACATATAAATAGGTAGATATTTAAAATAGAAATAAGAAAAGATGTGATTCAAATTTCCTCTGAGGATGAAGGTAGGATAAAGCAAGGCACAATTGCAGGGTTTATGAGGAAGAGAGGACAACTTGTAGGCTTCTCAATGGGTTATTATAAACACATGCAATACGTTTCAGAATTTTTAGACAACAGTTTAGATGCTATTGAAGAGTTCCAATGGAATGAAATAAAAGATAAGGATTCAAAAATCCAATTCTCTCTCGATCAAGAATTATCTTTAGAAAATTTATCCATCCTTCAAGAAGCAAAAAAAGATGAGGTGGAACGACCATTAAATAACGCGTCTAAATATGCATTAATGCAAGAAGTTGGTATAATTCCTACAATATCTTCTGAGGCTGAAGTTTTGTCAGATGTTGACAGAGATAAAGAAGAAGAATCGGGAGAAATTATCGATAAAGAGGAAATAGAGGTTGAGGAAGAAGTAAAAAGGATTATTGAAGACATGAATGAAATTATCAAACCTGTAGAACCAATCATCGATATCGAACCAATTGTAATAATCCGACTCCGCGAATCTGAAGCCGCCGCCTTTTTAACTTCTGAGTTATCGCAAAAAAATGTTATGAGTTACACTTTTGAAATGTTTGATAATGGTATTGGAATGTCCAAAAGAGATCTAGGTAAGTTTGGAAAATATCTAGCTTCTTCAAAAAGTCTAGAATTAAAGCAAACTCGCGGAAGTCAAGGATTTGGCTCTCCAAGTGCGTTTAGTGACGCCCAAAACACGACTGGCAAACCAATTGTTGCAGTTTCAAAGTCTAAAGACACTATTTATGGTACTGTGTCAGAATTTTTTACTACTTCAAAAAATGAAAAACGATATTTAGTGCGCCCAACGGAAGTTGACAGCCCATTCCTACACGGGACATATATTAAGTTGAATTACTTAAACGTAAAATATGTTAGAGGTTATGTGGATACCTATATAAAAGAAACTTCGCTCATGAATCCGCATGTAACTATTATTTTTATTGATCCTTATGGTGAAGAATGGATTTATAGAAGGGTAGTTTCGAATTTTCCTAGACAACCAAAATATGCAAAACCACACCCCTTATCTACTAACATTGGTGATTTACAAGATCTTTTAATAAAATCAGAAAATCTCACGATTTCAGCTTTTTTACAAGATAATTTTGTAAGAATTAGTTCCAAATTAGCTAAACAAATTCTGAAGATCGCAGAAAAGAATTTACAGGATAATTTATCTTTATTAATTCTTAGTAGTGGATTTGTAAACAAATTAGAGAAAAATACTGATACTATTAATTTCCTTAAATTTGAAAAAAGAATATTTGGGCGCTCTACGAAACCAAGAGATAAATTAATCATTTATCAAGTTGATTCTGAAGAGTTGAAGGCTAAATATTGGGAACTTATGAAAACATATAACCAATATAATAAAGATTTAGAAAAGATATATAGAGAAATAACAAAACATAGACGTCGTATTGATAAATCTGAAACGAAAAAAGATATAAAAAAAATCGAAAAAGAGATTAATAGCTTATTAAAACAAATAGAGAGCAATTCACAAAATAAAGAAAAAATAAAAAGTGGTTTAAATACCATTTTCAATACTTCTATAGGGTTAGTAGAAGTTAAAAAATTAAAAAATAGGAGCGAATTTGAAGATTTAGTAAAAGAAGTTCAAATTTCAAAAGCTAAACCCTCTGAGTTAACTAATGTGCAATTCAATTCTCTATTTCACGCGTTCAAATCAGTCAAATACATGGCCCCTCCAACAGATACAGCAATTCCTGTAGGTGATGTTGTATTAGAAAATACTTTAATAAAAGAAATTGGGCTAAGAATATCTGCTAATATTGATGATTTTGAAGATCCCACAGATGACATAAAAGAATCAATTGAAGTATTGCGGGATGAAATAATAAAAGAGCGCGCTAAAAACCATTCTTCCGGAAAGGACGATTCTTTAGAAAATATCGTTATAAATTCCGAAGAGCTTAAGATTTTTAACTCAAAGATGTTAGCCAGTGTTGATATTAAAGATCGCTCAGTCGAACCGGAAAAATTTAGACAAACAATCCAAAAAAATTTTATATCGTCCGAAGAAGTGCAAAAAGATTCATATCAAGAAATATTCGAATATTTTATTGAAAGTTACACCAAGGACGATGATTTTATTTCTGCTGAAACAAGAGCTCCAACAAGCGGAAAGGGTTTAGCTTATGCTGTTGAAGCTGTTTTGGCCTATTGCAATGATCCTAAAAAACTTGATACGCCTAAGCGTTCTAGGGATGTGCTATCAAGATTTATTAATAGAACGCCAAAATTAAGGGATTCTGCGGATTGTGCGATTACGAAAGCAGTTCAATCAGTTAATTGGAAGAATTATAAATTAGAAACATATGATAATAATTTGCCTAAAGGCCCAATAAAGTTATTAATAAATATCTCTGGTCCATATGTTCATTTGATGTTTAAGAGCCAGAGTAAAAATGCTCTGGCTGACGACGACGAACTTCTAAAAGAAATTAAATATTGTCTCGAAGCCATTGGAAGACGGTTGAGAATATATCTTAACAGAAAAGCGAATATTCGAAAAATCGAAAAAAGAGCTGGTTTAATTGAAAGATACATTCCATTATTCGTCCAAAGCCTTACTAACATCGTAAAGCAGGGCGATGGAAAATACAAAGATAAAATTTCAGGAACGGAATTAGAAACCTTAATGAAAGATGCTATTGGAGTTAAAAAAATACCTAGCATTTCTAAAGAGATTGAGCCAATAATTAAAAAGATAGAAATTGAAAAAGAAAAACAGAAGAAAATAGTCGTTGAATGGGAGAAAACAATTGATAAGAAAGAACATATCCCCAAGAAGGCAGAACCAAGAAAAGAATTTCTTTCTGAAAGAACCCTTAGGAACTGGACCGTTAATGAACTCAAAGAATATTGCATAGAAAATGATATCTTAATAGCCAAATCTTCAACGGTGCGAAAATCAGAAATTATTAAAATAATTCAAGAATTTTATACAAAAGGAAAGCCAGAAGTAATATCGCCTTCAGTAAAGGAAAGAGAAGAGCCCATTAAACTAAAACCTGTCGTTACAAGCGTTGTAACAGAAAAAAGAAAACAATTGCGGTTAGTCGGGAGTGAAAAGCCGACTCAACCTATCGCTATAAAGAAACCTATAGTTCGTGCTCCAGAGCCTAAACCTGAACCTACTCAAATCGAATTGCCGATAATTACAACAGAGAAAATACTGGACGCTTTATCTGATGAATGGCAACCGATTACTTCTTTAATTTTTAAAATGAAAATAAAAGAAATGATGGATGCTCGCTTCTTACAAATAAAATTAAAAGAGTTAGAGCGCAAAAATAGTATTGTTGTCTCTACTATAAAAAATAAAAAAAATTGGAAGTTAAAATGAAGTGATTTAAGTGTCAAGTAAGATAAAACAGGAAAAATGGGATATAAGGGCAACAAAAAAACTATTTCAAGAATCCTTAAAAAAAGGTATTGAAGAGGAAAAAAAACAAATCAAGTTACCTGAACATACAGTTAAAATTGATGAATTGGACAGAGAATTAACCTTAGATCGGATAAATAATTTAACAGATTCCCTTATTGAAATGATTTATGAAACAGGAAGACCCGCCATTCGCTTACCTTCAAGAACGAGTGCAAATATTATTTGGGACGAAGAAAATGATTTATTGCTGTTAGGACAACAAATAATGGAAAAACAATTTCATTCGCTCGCTAGCGTTGCTGATATTACTAGATTAATGAAAGTGCTTGAAAAAATTAACGAATTACTACTTAAAGACCTTCACGCTACAAAAAGAGAAATTTTTTATTCAGCAGTTCAATTGTTTGGGGATCAAAAAAATAGTGATAAATGTATTGAAGATGTGGCTACAATGCTCTATACAACGAGGAATTCGACACACATTGTTGCTTCAGCCAAAGGTTCATGTATAGGACGCCTTCGAATTAGGGATAAAAATGATATTATAGATTTAGAAGGATTAGGGAGCGGAGGTTGGACGATCAGTCCCATGCTTGATAATATTGAAATAATTGAATCCGATGCGGAATTTATTTTGGTTTTAGAAAAAGATGCCGCGATGATAAGATTAGCAGAGGCTAGATTTTGGAGAAAATACCCGTGCATAATTTTGACAGCGAAGGGTGCTGCTGACATCGCTACCCGAATGTTCTTAAAGAGAATTAGTAAGGAACTCAAATTACCCGTCTTTTCGTTAGTTGATAGTGATCCGTATGGGCATTATATTCATTCGGTTTATTTACGAGGGTCTAAACGATTAAGTTACGAGTCGCCATTTTTAGCCACTCCTGACATAAAACTCCTAGGTGTACTCACCAGAGATCTGGAAAAATATAAAATTCCAAATGATTGTAGAATTCCAATGAATCAAACAGATATTAAAAGGACTAAGGAGTTGTTAAATGAAGGTTTTGTTAAAAAAAATAAAGAGTGGGAAACAGATCTCAAATTAGCTCTGAAATTGAAGGTAAAAGCAGAAATTCAAGCTCTTTCAGCGTTTGGATTTGAATTCTTGACCGATCAATACATACCTGAAAAATTATCAACTGGAGATTGGATATAATGAAAATATTTAACAAAAAAGATGGTGGGATAGTACAACTAATAGACAAAGAAAAAATGAAGGAGTGGCCAATAGAATTACCTCTTATTTTTATTGAATACATACGTAATAATCAATTAAAGACTTACGAAGATTCAAAATTAAAGAAAGAAATTGAGCAATATCTTGACGAGGTTCTTGAAGATGTTGCTATTCCAGGGCTAATTAAAGTTCTTGATGGTGATAATTTTAAAGAAACAAATAAAGCCCTCGTTAGAATTGATGAATTAGCTAAAAAGAAAATAGATTTGGTTAAACCAATAAAGCCATACGTAGAGAAGTTGGTAAAAAAGGATAACAAGGAAATAAGAAAACTTAGTAACTCAATTTTAGAAAGTTTTTCAAAGGCAGAAAGAAGGAAGAGATTAGCTGAGAAAAGAAAAATTATGCAAGAAAGAGAAAAAGAATTCTTGGCTGGAAATATCAGTGGAGAAGAGTATGCTAAAGCTCGAAAAGAATATTTAATTTTAAAAGAGTAGTTTGATTTTTTATGAGTTGGGAATCAGAAAAAAAGAAGTTTTACGATTTTATCATACAAAACAATGTAATAGGATTTTTTGACGAGCCAATAACATTAAAGTCTGGAAGAAAATCATACTGGTATGTAAATTGGAGAAATATAGCTGAAGATGTGTTTCTATTTGATACATTAACTGATTTTCTTATTTCATATGTTAAGCATCTAAAGCTTAAACCAGACTGTTTTTATGGCGTTCCAGAAGGTGCTACAAAGCTAGGTGTAATAACTCAATATAAATGGGCGATTAGCAATATTAATCTAACACCAGGCATGTTTATTCTATCTATGGGAAGAGCAAAACCAAAAGAACACGGAGACCCTAAAGATAAATACTTTTTAGGAATTCCTAAAGGAAGAGTGATAATCGTGGAAGATACTACAACTACAGGGGGATCTTTACTTAAAACAATTGATAATTTGTTTGATTTTAAAGTAAATGTAATAGCCGCTATCGGATTAACAAACCGAAATGAATTAAGAGACGATGGTAGAACTGTCGAAGAAGCTATCAAGGAAAAAAATATTCAATATTTTGCAATGAGCGATGCTTTAGATTTATTACCAAAACTTAACCCAAATAAAAGCATAAAAAGTCATGTTGAAAATTATTTTAAGAAATACGGTTCAAAAGAAATCAAATTTTAGCGCAAAACTCAAACGAATATAAGTTTGTTATTATATAATTTAATCAATACTTAAAAAGAAAGCTCTCCATACTTTAATAAGATTGCTTAGCTTTTTATAGAGCAACTTTTCAGAATTAGTTAACTTATGCTCATCATCTACAGATAATTCTGATCTCGCTAACCTTAGCATTTTTGACAACCTACTATCGATAATATTTATATTAAAAGATTTAAATAGGTCCAAACCTTTCTTCGGTTTGTTTTTATCATATACATCTTTTTCAATGAATTTTTTAAATTCTTTTATTTTATTTAGAAAATAAGGATTATCTCGTTGGATTAATCTCTGATCGTCGCGCTCACTTATAGCGTATCTTTGAACATCGAAATTATCGCACTTTTCGTCCAATGAAATCTTCATAATATCATTTTCTATAAAAGGAAGCGCTACAAAATATTTTAATTTGTATTTTTTGCTTTTTTCAAACGGTCCGAACGCTTCTCCTAATATTGAAAAACCATCGTAAGCTTTTATGCATTCAGTAATCATTTCCTCGTTTTTAAAGATAAAATTTACACGATTTAGCGAATCCACTAGTTGATCTTCAATTTTTTCCAATTTTTACTCACACCATAAAACTAATTTAATAACATTTAATTCCTTTATATATTAAATATATGTTAACAACAGAAATATAAATGTATTAAATTATTAATAATGCTTACAGAACTTATCCTTTTTCTCCTTTTTATAATATTTTTCATTATTGGGTTCATAATAA
>JABCSY010000144.1 GCA_018238625.1 Promethearchaeota archaeon | reverse complement strand
GGAAATGGAAATATGGAAAAATGGGCGCTTCTTCAATTAATGTATATACCAGTTTGATTATATATATCTTTAGGTTATATAAAAGTATCCATTAATAATACTCTTAATACTCTGTTATGATTTTTTATTAAAATTTTAAGATTTTTTTAATAAATATGAATAAATTAGTGAGAAAAACGATTATCAATAGGATGTTTAAATATCATTCTCAAATTGTTAGAGCTCTTAACTTCCTTGATGTGAGAAGATTAGTTTTGCCAAATTTTTCTTCGAAAAATCGTTGTTCACTTTTGATTATCACTACAAAATAACGAGTTTTTATTTATATTTTCTCGAAATAAAATTGATTTTATTATTGAACGAATTTAATAAAAGCATTATGAATCCAGAAGGATGTCTGGGAGAGTATTAGGCTCTACAGGTATTATTTTTGTTTTTTTTCTATGGTGTAGGACTTTAATTAGAACAGCAACTAGTAGGACTAATAATGAGGGGAAAATAATAAATAGTAATAGATTTATCCCTTGTTCTGGAGCGGGGGAGGGGGAGGGGGAGGGAGATAATCCTATTTCAAATGAGTACATAAAAATTGTATTATTATAAATCGATGTTTCAATACTCGATATGTTAAAAAGCAGGGTGTTTAACCCCATATCAAAATATTCTAGAGTTGATAAATTCAAGAGAATTTTTCCTGAAGAATCAGTTGTAAGCGTTATTTCGTATTGAATAGAAGAATTAAATAGAATGTTTATTGTAATCGATTTGTGAGATAAGCTCTCTTGAGTCTCACTCACATTAAATTGAGCTTCAATTAGAATTCTTTCTCCATAGCAAAAGTAATCTTTAGAATCGTTCAATGAATAATCAATATTGTATTTGCTGGTAGAAATTTCAATTGAATCGATATAACCTGTATTATTTATTTGCTTTATCTCGTCATACCAATAATGAAAGAGTTTTATAGTGATGTAATTAGTCGGTTTTGAAAAATCTAATTCTAGATTTTGAATTTCTATATTCCAATTAGTTAAAGTAAGCCCTGTTTCATTAAGTTTAGAAGATTTCCATAGGAGTATGTCTTGTGATCGAAAGATGTAAATTTGATTGTAACTATCGATTATAGAAGAATTATAGTTTAATTCCCATTCTGTATTTATCTGGATAGCTTCGTCATTAAAAAATGTGAGTTTATTTGTGGAAAAATCAAGAATATCCATACCTTCTTTTATTATATATACAATTAAAGTATCAATATATTCATCTGTAGTGGCCATAGTGAAATTATTATAAAGATAAAAGCGTACTTTCATAGTAATATTTGCTATGCCGTCCTTAGGTATTATTAAGCAAAACTCTTGAATGTCAAAAACCCAGCTTTCTTCATAAGTTCCATTAAGCGTGTATTGATTTGAAGCCCACATAATTTGAGTGTTATTATGTAGCTCGAACTGAATGTAGGATGTTTCTATGCTCTTATTATAAAATAGAGACCAAGAAGAAGAAAAATTAATGTGTTCTTTAACACAATACAAGCTTTTATTGGAGTTAATAATTAAATTATACACGCCACTTTTTGAAACTTCGATTTGAATTGATTCTCTATAGTTGCTAATTATAACTTGTGCATTATAGTTGATATAATAAAAATAAAATTTAACAAAAAGTATTTGAGTTGTTTCGTTAAAGGTTATATTTAGGTTTTCTATGTTAATAGTCCAATTCTCCGTCATGAGAACGCAGCAATTATCGTACTTTTGCGACATCCAAAGAATTGAGTCATTGAAATGAATCACATGAACTTGCATGTACGAATATTCAAAATCTGGAACATACCATGCCTCCCATGTCGCATTAACCTTAATATTTTCGCAATGTTGGTAATGTAATTTATCTGTTTCGAAATTATGAATCTCTGAGTAGAACCCCATAACACTTTGGGAAAGAAGAGGTATGCCAAATACAGAAAATAGAAGAACTAATATAAATAATTTCTTCTTCATATAATTTTTTTGTAAAAGAATTATAAAAAGTCATAGAAAAACAATCATCCTTTTCATTTTAGTAGAAAAGAATTACAAAAAAAAAATTATTACTTTTATTTAGAATATTTTCTTCGTGAAATCATCGTTCGCGTTGAATCATCTATATGGATATGATATTTAGGTTTAAAAATAGGAATTAAATCAGAAAGATAAAATTCAAGAAAAAATATTATTAATAAGTTCTATTAAACCCTATTTTTAGGAGAGGGCATCACGGGGGAGGGATTTAATAATTATAGTAAAGAATAGGGTTATCACGAAAATCCTAACAAACATCTTGGCTATTAGTGGGAGGATTTTAGATATTATCAACCATTCGAAGAATTAACTATATTTAATGAGTCATAATTTGATCCCATTATGATCACAATAAGATCACAACATTTAAATATGATCACAACTATTATGATCACAATAACAACACAAAAACACAATAAAAAGAAATTCGAGGTTAAAAAATTATGAAGATATCAAATGCATGGAAGAGAGTTTTGAGATTTTTAAGGATTTCAAGAGTCGATTAGATTCTAAATTTTTATTAAATCATCCCAAATTATATTATTAATTATTCAATTTTTTTTTTAATTATTATATAATCTCATATTAAAAGATTTGAAGATTCAATAAAAATATCAAATTGAATTTTATAATTTACCAATAAAGGAAAAAAGGGGATAATATGTCTGAAGATGAAAGAAAGATTAGAAGTGAAGAGGAAAAAGCAGGAAAGTTGAATGAGAAAGTAAAAGAGAAGGCAAAAGAAGTAAAGGTTCGAATGCATATATCAGTTCCTAAACATATGAAAGATGAATTAAAGAAATGGGCAGATGATTTAGATATATCTGTATCCAATTTGATTCGTAATGCTTTAGGTTTTGTTAAAAACAATTTAGGTGATCTTACTAAATTGGAAGCATGGGACAGAAAAATGGAAAAATCAGTAAAGAAATCTGGTTTGGAAGATTTAGGAGATGAAATTGAGCACGAAATTGTTAAAGGTAAAACTGAGCCTAAAAAAAAAGTGGGGTTCTCACAAAAAATAGATATTGAGCGAATTAAGAAGAGAATTAGAGGATTAATTAAAATTCAAAAATCCTTACCAATCGATAAATTTGCCAAAGCGCTGAATAGAACTAATAATTATACTGAAAATTTAATTTATGAGCTTGCTGATGAAGGGATTGAGGGTTCTATTGAAGATGGTATATTTAAATTTACCAATGATCCAGAAGAAGTTATATCAAAACTTCTCAATATGATAGATAATGTATATGAATAGATTTCTACTAACTTATCATGAGCAATTTAGGCAATCATTAGAAAAACACTACATACCTGACTTTATCATTGCTATTTTTACACTAATGTTAGATGCACCAGTTCAAATTTTACTCACATTTAGTGAATATAATTAAATATTAATTATATATTTAAAAAAAGAAGGGAGAGGAGGGTTTAAAATATAAAACAATAAATATTTTGAAGATTAAATGCGCCCTCCGGGACTTGTCCGACAAAAAATACACATTGTTTATACCGATTTGAAATAGACAAACTAGTAAAAGAAGGTAAATCACATAAAGAGATATTAAAAAATTATTAATATTGTTCTTAAATTTCTAATTCTATATTATAGCTGAACTTTATGGTGTTGAATTTAAAATGGAATGGGAAAAAGCAGCAGAAATTAAGATTTGGCTTGTAGGTCGTAAAACCCCTTCTCGTGTACCAGATATTACTATAAAAAATGCTGATTATAAATTAATGAATTCAGGATTACTAGTATCTGGAATGGAAGAAGGAAAAATCGATTTTTATCCAAATCATACTATTAAACAAGTTAAAATTACTCCTTAATCCAACTATTTTTTTTTTCTTTACAATTCTATTTTTTCATAAAACTTCTTAACAGCTAAAAATTCCTCGGCAAATTCCTCGATTGCATTTAAAGAAAAAAAGTAAATAATTATTGCTCTGGTATGGATATCAGACATACTGAATAAGTGCGCCCTCCGGGAATTGAACCCGGGTCCTCGGGTTGGAAACCCGAGATTCTAACCACTATACTAAGAGCGCTGTATAAAAACAGAAGATAATTAAAATGAATTTTTTAAGTGGTATTGAAAAAAATTTGATTATTTATTTATATTAACGATTAAAAAAAAACTTTCTTATACTTATTTTGTTAAATAATGTCATTAGTAATTTCATAAAAGCTAACTATTTTATTTACGATAACCCACGCATCCAAAGAATAATTCGAAATTGATATAATTTTATCGCTTAAGTCTAAGATATCTTCTTTAAAATAACCTTTTTGAAAACCACCAATAATAGCAATATAATTTTTTTTCAAATCTTTATCAAATAAATCGAGATGATATTTAACTAATTCCCCCTTGCTTGAAAAGATTATTATTTCCCTCTTTTTAAAAGATTTTACTAAATCCCTTAGATTTCCATTAAATTGCGAAATTAAAAGTAATTCATTTATTCGAATTTCGTTTTCCCTCAACAATTTTGCCATTAATCCTTTAAATCTGTTATAATTTCTAGTGATTTTGATTTGTGGATTAAATTCGAATATTTTATTGTTTAAAGTATGAATATATAGTTTTAAATTACCACTTTTATTCAAGGGAGAGCCCAAAGCGTTTAATAAGCAGGTATGAGTAATATCAGGCCGCCCTCTTTTTCCAACATCTTTTAATTTAACCATCGCAGAATGATGTAATGCGTTATCTAGAAGTTGTGATGAATAATTATCTCTTTTTAAGTTCCTCTGAATAGCTGAATGCTTTCTAATTTCTTTGGGGATCAATTCTAGTCCACATTCTACCAGAATTATCGTTAAAGGCATTTTTAACCCGAATTTTATTATTTTTTTATCTATAAATTACTTTATTTTGAAAAAATAACGAGTTGTTTGATTACAATCCAAGCAAGTCGTTGATACATGAGAACCTTTTCCTTTTGAATGTATTCTCGTTCTACAATTAATTCCCGGATAAAGAAATCCCTTGCATTTATGACAAATCCTTTTTTTCCAAATTGAGGGGATTTTAATTTTGGCTCTTTGAGCGTATCGTCGCGCTAAGTATACATACCTATTAGCTAATTCTTTATTGTCCGGGAATATATCGTGTGCTTTTTGAAATAAATAGTTCATTCTCGTATCTGCTATTTTTTTAATAATAGCTTGATTCTTTCTTTTGTTTTTAGCCATTTATGTTATTTCACGTTAATTTTAATTCTTTTTTTTAATTTGACTCTTTGAAACAACAATAGTCTTACCTCTTACATCTAAAACATATGAATCCGTCGCTTGAGATATCTGGTCTGCTATACTTTTAATATTTGATTTAGTTGCTATAGATTTTAACGTTTTTATTTTTATTATTTTATATCTTTTAAGTAATTTCCGTACATGAGCGATAAATTCATCTGTAATTCCTTTTTTTCCCAAAGTACAATGTGGTGGTGATAGTAATACTTTTTTAAACTCGTCTTGATTCATTGTTCCCAAATACCATAATTATCAAAAAATTTTTAATCTACTTAATCTTTTAAAATGTATCATAAATAATTAATTCTTGGTGTATTAATTATTAGCATATATGTCGTAGAACCCGAGAAACTTATAAAAATATTAGCAGAAAAATTGAAGGAGTTTCCCGAAATTAAACCGCCTGAGGGAAGTGAATTTTGGAAGACGGGATTTTTTAAGGAATTAGCTCCAATTGATTATGAAAATTTCTGGTATATTAGATGCGCTTCACTGTTGAGAAAAATCAAAAAGTTTGGTCCCATTGGCGTTAATAAACTCAGAAAATATTACGGAGGCAAAAATAGAAAAGGATCAGGGCGTCATCACAGCGCTAAAGGAAGCGGAAAAATTATTCGGGTTGCGTTGCAGCAGCTAGAAAAAGCCAATTTAATCGTAAAACAAGATAAAAAAGGTAGAATTGTTTCTCCTGAAGGGACAAGTCTCTTAGAGAGAACGGCATACGCAATTTTAAGAAAATAAATAATAAATTGTTCTTTGTGATTTAACTTTGAGCGATGATGATGAATTAGAAAACATTAGAAGAAGAAAACTAGAAGAATTAAAGCAGCAAGCAGCTCAACAACAACATACCGAACATCAACAAAAACAATACGAGAACAAAAAATATCAAATAATGAGACAAATATTAAGCCAAGAAGGACGTCAACGATTAGAAAACATAAGAATTGTAAAACCTCAATTTGCAGAACAAATCGAATTACAATTAATACAATTATACCAATCTGGGAAGTTGCGTGGAGCGACTCCATTACCCGATAAAGAATTTAAAAAAATTCTAGAACAAATTACAACCACAGGGAAAAAAAAAGAATTTAACATAAAAAAATAAAGTTGAGATTAGTATTATGGCACGTAATAAAGATCTACCCTCAAAATTAAGAAGAGCTAAAAAACTTAACCAAAGTCGCTCAGTTCCATCCTGGGTTGTTAAGAGAACGGGAGGTAAAGTTAGAAACAACCCCTACTCGGGAAGACAGTGGCGAAATACAAGATTAAAAAGAGATTAAGTATAACATTATTGATTTAAAATGGCAAAAAAAAAATCTAAAGAAATCAGTTTGGACGACTTAGAGGAAGAACTAACTGATTCTGAACAAGATGAAAAAATTGAAGACGAAGAAATAGAAGAGATCGAAGAATTTAGTTTGGATGAGATTTCTGAAGAAGAAGTTAGCGAAGTTTTTGAGGAAGAGCTAGAAGAATTTGAAGAACCAGAAGAGGAAGAAGCCCCTAAAGAAGAAATTATAGATGAACGAATATACGTGATTCCTCTAGCAAAAGCAAGACATGGACCACGTAATAAGAGAGCAAAAAAAGCTATACGCTTTTTACGTGAATTTATGGAACGCCATTTCAAACCAGAAGCTCTAATTATTTCACAGCCCGTAAATGAAAAAATATGGTCAAGAGGGATTCAAAAACCTCCAAGAAAGATAAAAGTCAGGGCAACTAAAAACATTGATGGCTTAGTAGTTGTTTATTTGGCCGAATAAACTTACAAAATCGTTATCTTTATTCTAAAAATTAAAAATTTATGATAGTCATTTAATTTTAAAAGTTACTTCGTTTAATCTTCTTGTTGTAAAATTTCAACACTCAGCACTTAAGGAAGGTGATCGAATATAGCTGATTTAACTTTAATAAAATTTTACTTTTCGGGAAATTTAGAATCTATAAACAAAGAAGAAGCAAAATCAAAAGTGATTGAGAAGGGAGGAGTTATAAGAGATGCCATTTCAAACGATTTGTGGTATTTAGTTACAAATAACCCAGATGTTAATTCTAAGAAACTTAAAAAAGCTAGAGATTTAGGTGTAACTTTCATCGATGAATTAGAATTTTTAAAAATGATAGAATAATAAAAAAAAAGATAATATAAAATTATTTAAAGATTTATTAGATAGGTCTTGGAAGTATAATGTGAGAGGGATAATCAGGTCCTACTAAGATAGTATTATTAGCAATATATTTTTGAAGATATTGATAAGAATAAGCTTCTTGTGGTGCTCCAGTGTTTGGGTTCGTAGCAAAACGTGGATAGTTTGAACTTGAAATAGCAATCCTGATTTTATGGCCAGTATTAAATTGGTAAGCAGTTGACCATAGGTCTATATCAACTTCTGTAAATTCAATGCTGTTTAAATCTGGTGCTGTAGCATTAAATCCATTTCTTCTAATCGCATTGATTATACCATCGTTTATTAAGATAGAACGCCCATCTGGGTAAACATCTGTAATTTTCACTGTGAAATCCGTGTTAGTACAATTGGATTTAACATAAAGATGTGCCCATATTTGTCCTACAATCTCATAAGGTGATGTCAACACAGAACTTTCATATATTAAAACATCACTTCTATTTTCAACAGTTCTTTGATCGTATGGTCCAGCTGGGATAACTAAATTGGTACCACCTAATGTTAATACGGGATCTCGTGGGTCGTATAGATATGAATAATTCGCACTTAATAATGGTAATGTATTGTTTAGTAACGAATCTCCAATGCTCAAATACCAAGTATCATTTTCGTAAGGAATAGGCCAGTCTTTGGCATAACGATAATCATTTGCATTTACAGAAGTATCATCAACATCACCCATCATATAATATGCGACTCTATTTCCGGTCCAATCAAATGGTGTTCCTAATAAAGCATAATCAAAAAGTTCTTGTTCCCATTCCATATATATATCAAAACTACTTAAGGATTTAGTTGGGAAAAATAATTCTCCTTGTTTTCCTTCAGTTGGAAAACCATGCGTAAATGGTCCCATGATTAATAGCTGTTTTCCCTGCGCT
>JABCSY010000143.1 GCA_018238625.1 Promethearchaeota archaeon | reverse complement strand
ATTGTTTAGGTGGAGCTACTTATGAAGAACCAATTGAGAAAATAAAGGGTTCTGGCATTTTCACTCACATAGATCGCTCAAAATGCATGGAAAGTTTATTGAGCAAAAATTATTGTTCTTATTGTTTAAAAATATGCCCCCAAGGGCATAACTAAACTAATTAAAAAAGAAGTCTATTTTTTATCTAAGTATTTTTTTTGAAGATATTTATCAATTCCGTGAGCTGCTCGCTTGCCAGCTCCCATAGCAGAAATTACAGTAGCAGAACCCGTTACGATATCTCCACCAGCAAATATCTCTTCGATGTTGGTTTGAGATTTTTCATCCGTTTCGATATAGCCCCATTTGTTTATTTTCAATTCCGGTATTGATCTAGTTATAATTGGATTTGCTCTTGTTCCTATGCCTATAATGATCGTATCTATATCGATTAGGTATTCTGAATTTTCGATTGGAATGGGACGTCTACGTCCAGATTCGTCAGGTTCCCCTAATTCCATTTTAATTACTTCCATTTGTTTAAGATCGTCGTTTTCATCTCCAATAAATCTCACGGGATTTGTTAAGAATTGAAAAACAACGCCTTCTTCTAAAGCGTGATGATATTCCTCTCTTCTCGCGGGCATCTCTACTTCAGACCTGCGATAAACAACTATAACCTTTTCAGCACCTAAGCGTAAAGCGGTTCTAGCGGAATCTAAAGCGACGTTACCCCCTCCTAAAACAGCTACTATTTTTCCAATTTTAATAGGAGTATCGTATTCAGGAAACTTAAAAGCTTTCATTAAATTTGATCGAGTGAGGAATTCGTTAGCAGATAAGACGCCGTTTAAGTTTAATCCGGGCACTTTTATAAATATCGGTAGTCCTGCTCCAACTCCAATAAAAAAGGCTTTAAATCCCATTTCTTTCAAATCATCGATCGTTAAAGTTTTACCAATAATTACGTTATACTCAACTTTAACATCTAACATCTTTAGAGTCTCGATTTCGCTTTTTACTATCTCTTTTGGTAACCTAAATTCTGGAATTCCGTAAGTTAATACGCCTCCACCAGCATGAAACGCTTCGAATATAGTGACATCGTAGCCATTCATCGCAAGCTCTCCGGCACAGGTTAAGCCCGCCGGTCCAGAACCTATAACTGCAACTTTAATACCTTTAGGAGCTGCGCATTCGGGACATTCTTTAAGATTTTCTTTTCTTTCCCAGTCTGCGATGAATCTTTCCATATATCCTATTGCAATTGGTTCCCCAAGACCACTTAATAAACAATATTTTTCACATTGAGATTCTTGCGGACAAACTCTTCCACAAATAGCGGGCAATAAATTATATGATTTTATTTCGTATAGAGCTCCAATGAATTTTTCTTGCTTCAATAATTTTATAAATTGAGGAATTCTTATGTTAACGGGACATCCAGTAACACAGAGCGGTTCTCCACACTGTAGGCATCTTTGTGCTTCTAATTTGACCATTTCAACGGTCAATCCCTTAGGAACCTCTTCAAAGTTATTTTTCCTAATATTAGGGTCTTGTTCAATCATCTTTGGCCGATGATATTCTTCAAACTTCTTTAATTTAGATTTTGCTATTCTACTTAGAGATTCAAAACTTTTACTATCTTCTTTAATCTCTTTCTTAACGATCATATTAAGATCCAAAGCTTTTTGAAAGAATTCAGCACCTCTTTTAGTCCGTATAAATACCGTTGACCAACCAGGATCAGAACCAATAGAGCCTACGGAAATATCAGCGTGTATCGACGTCAAATCGTCGCAAAAAAAGCAACCGAACCGACCATACTTGTTAATTTTTTTTATTGGAACATCAAAAGCAGACCCTTTATGATCGTAGATTATAAAACGCCCTTTATTAATATCCATTTTTTTAACATCAGCAGGAGTTAATTTAAACTCATTTTTTAAAAGTTCAACAATTTTTACATAATCAAACGATTCCATGCAAAGCAATCCGATCTTTAAAGCAATCTTATCGCAAAATGGTCTATTAAACGGAAAAAATGTGATTTTTTTTAGCGATTTCATTATACAAGGGGTACCCACTATAGCGAATTTATCGTGGTCCTTACAGCCGTGAAATATTTTTAAAATAGGAGCATTTTCATATTTTGTCCCTGCTGTATGTAGAAGTTCATATTCATCTTCAATTAAATGTGGTAACGGTCTTAGAGGTTCTTCCCCTTCAGTTACAGCTAAAGCACCGTCGATTAATTTTTGTTGAAATCCCATTTTCAACAACGTGGTTACTATTCCTCCATCTTGAGCAACTGTTGTTATTCGTTCATCTGTTGTCTGAGCAGTACAAATTTCTTGATAATAATTGAATTGCTTTAAAAACTTAATATCAGTATCATCGATTTCTTCATGGGCTTCTAAAACCTTCGGAAAGAAGGCTCTTGGACAACAGATATAACATAACCCGCAATCAATGCACATTTCTTCGTCAAAATCAAATGTCCCCTCAGAATAGTTTATTGCTCCAACTGGACAAATGGAAGCACACAACCCGCAACCACTGCACAGATTTTTTTCTTTAATTATTGATACGTTAGGAAAAATACCTTTTTGTTTAGAAATTTCTACTATATCTTGAAAAAACCTTGGTTTCTCCCCAATAAACCCTAAATAGCCTAGCTCTTTTAGATACTCAATAGTACATAACAGATTTTTTTCTGATAATTGTAGTTCTTTTTTCAGTTTAGGAATATCAATAGAGCCATGTTCTTCTATTTTTTCTAGAATTCCTTGTCTGGAACGCTCTACATCGGTTAATTCTCTAATTAAATCTCCAAATTCTGCCTTGTTATATTTTCCTGACTCTATAATCTTTTCTTTATTTGTAAGTAATATTGTAACTAAAGATCTTCGTTTTTCCATTTTAAGACGCCTCACTTTTATGTTTTTTTAAAGCTCTACATTCTTCGTCATAACATTCTAAGGATTCCCTCTCTTGATCAACAAATCTATTAGCGCGTTTTAATAGGTTATTAAAATCTACGATATGACCGTCAACATCGGGGCCGTCAACGCACGCAAATTGAACGCCTCCGTCAAGCGTTGAAAAGCGGCAACCGCCACACATTCCAGTTCCGTCGATCATAATTGTGTTTAGGGAGACAAATGTTTTTACTTTAGGTAAATCGCCAGACCCATTAGTTGTAAGAGCAACAAATTTCATCATTATTAAAGGGCCAATTGCGATAACAATGCTTATTTTTTCTCTTTTCATTATTTCTGTAAGTGGTACAGTGACTACTCCTTTAATTCCCTCGCTTCCGTCATCTGTACAAATAATTACTTCATCACTTACTGAACTCATTTTTTCTTTCCAAAACAATAATCCCGTATTTCTAGCGCCTAATATCGAGATAACTTTATTTCCTGCTTCCTTTAATTCTTTTGCTTGAGGATAGATTGGTGCAATTCCAATCCCACCTCCAATTATCACTATGGGATATTCGTACTTTTTAATATGAATTTTATTTCCTAAAGGACCCACTACATCTAGTATCGTATCACCTACTTCTAAATGTGAGAGTAATTTTGTGCTTTTTCCAACAACTTGAAACACTATAGTTATCGTTTCTTTCTCTCGATCGTAATCTGCAATGGTCAATGGAAACCGTTCTCCAGTTTCATTGATTCTTAGTAATATAAAATTTCCCGCATACGCTTTTTTAGCGATTAAAGGCGTAAGTATTACCATTTCGAATACTATACCGCTAGTCCCAAGTTCCTTTTTTTCTAAAATTTCAAAAGGCAATTTTAATCATCAAATTTTTAATATTATAAGTTTATAATCTCTTCTTATAGGATTTAAAATCAATTAGATATTTTTAAATTAATGATTATTAGATTTCATCATTTAACAATTAAAAAAGCTTGATAAGTAAAATTATGATAATTTCATTTTTGATAATGACAATTATCCTTGTCAAATGAGATAAAAATGTATTTATCCGAATATTTATATATTTTTGTCTAAAATTGTTCTATGTTAAGAAATTAAATTAATCTTAATTACAAAATACGTTAATTCAATGGAAGTTTTAGAGCTTCATCCTATAAAAAATAAAACGGTTAATATCTATTTAATAAGAAGAGAAGACAGAGATTTATTAAGTTTACATCATAGTAATTTAGAAAAAATCATAGAAGCAGAAAAATTTAAGTTTGCAATTGTTGATTTTAACGATCCTGATGTTAAAAAATATTATCAAACTCCTTTATCAAAGTTTACAGAGAAATTCCATTTGCCTTATTACGAAGTTGAAATCCCTGAAAGTATTAAATCTTATTTTTATGTTGAGCTTTTAGACTTGGAAGTACAGTTAGAAGAATTAGAGCAAGAATATGAAAAACTTCTTTTGAATAATCAAAAAGAAACATTTAAAGCTCAGAGCTTAAACTCCTGGATATATTTATTAAAAGATAAAGTGGAATATACTAAAAACTTATTAGAATATACCATAAAACCAAAATGGATTGTAAAGAAAATATTAGATGTTGTAAATAACATCAAAAATGATAATTTATCTATAATTCATTTTGCTCATGAAGATTTAATTTCTGAACTGAAAAAACTATTTGAAGAATATAATATCAAAGTCATAAAATATGATATTCGAAAAGAAAAATTAAAAACAATCATAATGTTAAAAGAGGGATGAAAATAATGCAAGTTTTAGAATTGAAACGATTAAAAGACAAAAAAATTAAATTGATATTAATTGAGAGTGAATTTCCGATAGATTGGGCTTTAGAATTACCAAAAGAAGAAGGAATATTGGGTAATCTATTTTTTGTTTCAAGGGTGTATATAGAATTTATTAAAGATTTAGTGAACAAATACCACCCTAATTTCGTAGTAGAAGATAAAGGAATGCGTTTAATTGAAGAACCATCCACTGATGATGAATTTGGAGCGATTTTTCTAAATGCAGATATCCCATATGAATTTGTGGATATTCCGGATTATGCACTAAATGTAGTTTCAGCACCACTAATGGATAAGAAAGGTTTTATAAAAAAAATCACAGAAGAGATTGAAAGTTATAAAAAAATGGGTCGTGTACATTATAACGATCCTAATTTTCAACAGTTAGTTATTTGGAAACAATTATTAAAAGATGATTTCAAAGCACAAGAAGATGAAATAAGATATAAAATCCGTGAAGCTTGGATGATGATGAATATCTTAGAATTAGCTAAAAAACAAGAAAAAAACCAATTGACAGCATTTTTTATTATTGATAAGAGACATTTTGATGGTATCACATTTTTAGCTAAGAAATTGGATATAGGAATTGAAATAATTAACCTTAAGAAAGTTGCAAAGTATCCTGATGAAGAAACATCGATTAATGACTTATTGAATAGATCTATACTTGAAATAATGCCTATAAAAGTTATAAAAAAAAAAAAAGAAGAAAGAATTTTATACTTTTTTGATACGGATGAGTATTGTTCTCCTTTTGATACAAATATGGGATATGATGCGGGATTTGATATAGTAATACCATATTCTCGAATGAAAGCAGACAGAGTCTCAAAGCTAGTTCAAGATGCTATGTTTTCTCGAAAAGCGGGAGCTTCTTCAGTTTATTTTGTTGGTGGTTCTGATGTTATAGAAAGTGAAAAAATTGCAGAGGAAGTTTTGAAAACAATTATTCCTCCATTTGAATCTCCTGTAATTATAGATCCACGTGGTTCTCATACAACAGCTTCAGCAATAGTTGCAAAAACACTAGAGGTTGCAAGAAAACATGAATTTTCAGATTTATCAGGGAAAAAGATAATTTGTTTAGGAGGGACTGGCCCTGTAGGGCAAATTTCCGCTCTAATTGCTTCAAAACTTAACGCAAAAGTAGTCATTACTTCAAGAAGAGAACAATTCGTAAAAGAATTGGCAAAAAATTTGACTAAGAAAGCAGGAAGAGGTGCAACTAAAATTATAGGAGAGGTTGCAAATTCAGATGAACAATATCTGAAAATAGCGATGAACGCAGATATAATATGGTCTGTTGGTAAAGCAGGAGTCCAAATGATCTCAAAAAAATTAATGAACCAACTACCTCCAAATAAAATAGTAGTAGATATTAATTTGGTTCCTCCCTACGGAATAGAAGGAATGAAACCAGACTATTATAATACGGAGTTCTATCCTGGTATTTATGCGATTGGTGCTCTTAATATAGGACGATTAAAATATAAAATTGAGAGGGAAATCTTTAAGAAAGCTTTAAAGACAAAAGGTAAAAAAGTCTTTGATTACAATATTGCTTTTGAAATTGCTAATAAGATAGTATTTGGCGAGGAAATAAAAATCTTAGTTTAAAAAACATATTTCTTTTTTTTTTATAATGTGTTTAGGATTTAATGAGAAAATTTTGGGAAAAAAAGCACTATAGACAAGCGAGAAATTATCCTAAATGATATTAAAAATATTAATTAATTGAGAAATAATAATTTACCAATAAAGCTTGTTAGATCCACGACTTTAATTTTGTTTTTTAATTCTTTCGCTTCGTTTAAATAACAATTAAAGTGGGCTAAACACTTAGGGCAACTAACAATTAGATATTCAGCACCAGTATCGATTGCCTCTTTAATACGAGTAGCTTGAATCTCTCTTGAGTACTCATTACAACTTGTATAAGCAGAAACTCCACAACATAAAGCGTCTTTTTTATTGCTCTCCATCTCAATTAATTCAATGAATGGAATCTTATTTAATACTTCGCGGGGCGCATCGTAAACATTACTCAATCGTCCTAATCTACATGAATCGTGATATGTAACTCTAATTTTCTCAGAAATTGGGAATTTAACATCGTCTATTAAGCGTTCCTTTAGGATGTACTCTGTTACATGATAAATCTCAAAGTTAAACTCATCAGTTCCTTTAAATAATTTTGGATACTCATATTTCCATGTATGATAACCCTCTGCGCAACTAAGTATTAAAGTTTTTACCCCCGCATCATTGAATAGCTTAACATTGTGTCTCGCTAACTTTTCAAACGTATCAGTATCTCCTTGCCATAAAGGATCGTGCCCACAACATTTTTCGTTTGAAAGAACTACAGGCACAATTTCTTTTTGGTTTAAAAGACCTATTACTACTCTTGGAATCTTAAGGAAATCCAATGCACTATAATAAGGAACAACGGGTTGTATGCCATAACTACATTCTTGTATATTAGATTCGTCGCATGAATTTACGTAAACATCTAATTTTTGATCTGTACTACAACAAATATTGCAATTTAAACACCTACTCGCTTCCTGAATTGCGCTTTCTTCCGTGAGAGGTAATTCGACCTCATTAAAGCTTCTCAATCTTTCTTGTATAGGCAACAAGGCTATACTTTCTTTGGGCATTTTACTAGCTTCTTTTTTGGGAATTGGAGCAAGTTTAGAATGTTTTCTAATGATTCTATTTTTCTTTAAATCAATTCCTCTAAGATATCGATCGATAGAAACAGCTGCATTGTTTCCATGTCCTATGGCTCTAACAGCTATTCCTTCGCCAGGGATTGCATCTCCCCCTGCAAAGATGTGAGGGATCTTGGTTTGCATTGTTAAATCGTCTGTTATAATTTTACCCCATCGATCTACTTCTAATTCGCCATGAGCAGCTTCTAAAAGCGTTAAATCTGTACCTTGTCCAATAGCAAGTAGGAAAAAATCAAGGTCCATTTTAAACTCTGATCCTTCTATAGGGATTGGTCTTCTCCGACCAGATTTATCTAATTCGCCAAGTTCCATTCGAATGCATTCTATTTCTTTTAGGATCCCATCTTTATCTCCAATTGCTTTTATTGGATTTGTTAAAAATTGAAATTCAACTTTTTCTTCTTTTGCCATTTCAATTTCTTCTTCTTGAGCAGGCATTTCCTTTTCAGAACGACGATAAATCACTATAACTTTCTTCGCACCTAATCTTAAAGCAGTTCTTGCAGAATCCATAGCAACGTTTCCTCCACCTACTACGCCTATAATTTTATCTTTGAAATCAAATTGTTTTTTTGTTAAATTTTTATCTTTGAGAAAATTTAGACCACATAAAACGTTCTTAAGGTTCTCTCCTTCCATTTTGAGGCCTAAACAAGTCTGCTGCCCTATCGAGATAAAAAAGGCTTTATAGCCTTGTTTTTCTAAACTTTCAAAAGATAATTTAGGTCCTACTGGAGTATTTAATTTTATTTCAACTCCCATTTTTTCGATAAATTCAACTTCATAATCTAAAATATAGGCAGGTAAACGATATCTTGGGATCCCAGATCGTAAAGTCCCTCCTTTATAGATTTCTGCTTCAAACACGGTAGGTTTATATCCTTGTCTCGCTAAAAAATAAGCTGCGGATAAACCTCCGGGACCAGCACCTATTATTGCTACT
>JABCSY010000142.1 GCA_018238625.1 Promethearchaeota archaeon | reverse complement strand
TGCACCCCCCACATGTAGTTTTGGAGGGTCTTCAATCTCATAACCGTTAATAGAACCTTTATCAACCATTTCTCGCACAAGTTTAATTAAAGTTGCTGAATCAAGATCGAAAACTGGTTTAGATTCGGGCATATCACCCATTGCCGTGTGATCTCCAGTGAGAGAGAGTATATTGTGAATCCCTAGAGCTTGCGCGCCCATGATCATACCAGCAATACCTAGCTTATTTACGTCTCTCACGGTCATCTGCCAGACGCACTCCAAACCGGTAGCTTTTTGAATTAAATGCGTAGCTGCCATAGAATTGACTGTTACTATCCCCAAAGGACTATCTGTTACATTTGCGGCAATAACATACGGAGCCATCTGTCTCGCTTCTTCGATCGTATGGGAAAGATCACAGGTTTTTTCTGGCTCAAGTTCGCCAGTTAATATAAACTCACCCTTTGCAAGGGCTTCCCCTAATTTTGAATATGATTTTGCTTCTGTCATTTTCACATCTACCTCCATACTACTTCTCGTTGATGACCAGATTCGCTCCAATCTACTGGGTCTCTCAATTTAGAGAATTTGTCTAATTGTCCTAACTCTTTTAAACGGTTGTAAATTAATACCCACCCACAATCTTTCTCGTAATTGCCCACTTCACACTTTCCGTCCACCATTCCGCCACAAGGTCCATTCATAAGCGCTTTAGCGCACGTTGTTATGGGACATATTCCGCCAGTTTCGTTCAACAAACAATCACCACATCCCCGACAGCGCATATAGAAACGGCCGATACGCTCCGTCATTCCCATGAACTCAGTATTATTAGAAATAAAAACAGGGATGTAAGGATACTTGTCGTGCAAGACTTGATTAATGCTTGCTACTCCTAAACCACAACTTAATGTCAAGATCGCGTCTATTTCGCCTAATTCTTCGCCGATTTGTCTAAATTCTTTCTTCATTACTCTATTATCACAGACTTCTTTAGGAATTATTGTTGTTATAATTTCAAAACCTTCTTTTTCTAGTTTTTCAGTCATTTCTTTGGCTCCTTCTTCACCACCGGTCTGACACATTGCGGCACATGAACTACAAGAAACAATTCCTATTTTCTTAACACCTTTTAAAGCAGTAAGAACTTCTTCAAATGGTTTTTTAGTAGTAATTATTGTAATTTGATATCCACCTTTTTTGCTTTATAAAAAATTAATTATTTGTGATAAATAAATTAATGAAATTATTAAAATTTAATTTTTTTAGATCAAAGGTAAACATTTACTATGATTAAATTTATTGTCATAATGATAATTATAATATTTTTAATGACGGTTTTCTAAATAATCGTCAAAAATATCAACATAATGATCAGATTTAAAAATAATTATTATTATAATGTACGATTTTAAGAATATAAAAACTTAGCAATAAAAATTCAAATACAAAAAATCCACAGCGATTTTTAACGAAACGCTATAAAGCGTTATAAAAAAAATTTGAAAAATAAGAAAAAAAAATTGTTAAATTAAATCCATATAAAAAAGCCCGTTAACCAATCATGTATGGAAACACTTTTGCTAGCGGAACAGCTAAACCACCAAGTAAAGAGCCGATAGAGGTCAATTTTTTCAAATAGGTTTTCATATCTTTAGTAACTTTTATTGTCCTCGTTTTTCCTTCAATAATCGTGCCGTCAGAAGACATTAAGAATATTTGAATCGTTTGTTCTCCCGTTTGTCTTGGCTCTAAAGTTAACCAAGTCGAATCTCCGTTTTCTATCATGGTTGATAGTACTCCTACGATATCAGTTCCTTCAGAAGAGATCAAAGGAATGGGTTTCTCTGGGATTAAAAAAGCCCCTCTTCCTTCAACCTTGATTGCTAAATTTAATTCGCTAGGTTCAAAACCGGGAGCAACCACTTTTATAGTGTATTTTTTATCTTCTGGGGCATTGTTGTAGAGAAATATCATAATGTTTAGTTCCGCATTTAAAAATACAACTTCTTGGGCGGTCGAGTCCATGTATATCGGGTCCTTTGAGATGCGTTCAATATTATCAGCGAGTTCTAATTGAAGTCTATCAATGATGTTGAAGAAACCTGGATTGTATTTTTTAATGTAAGCAAATAGTTTATAGACATCGGTAGTAGAAAAATACCACGAATTCTCAATTAGTAGTCCCTTTTCAACGTCAAAATCTAGCGAGTCAACAGCAATAATTTCTGCCAGTTCTCGTGTAAACTGCTCTTTGGTTAATACGTTTTGATATTTTAAATAATACAAAAATAAAAGTGATTCAATAGCAAAGGTTATTGGTAACTCATCTTCTTCTTGCTCTTTGATTTTTTGAATAAAGGAGGGTGTTAAAATTTTGTTAATTCCTGCTAAATATTCGTCCCATTTGAGGAATGTAACAGGATCTAAATGATCGGAAAATACTTCCCCAAAAAAATTGTCCAAGAATATTTGATGTGTAGTTGGTTTATAGAAGTCTTGTAGGCCGTTTACGTCGTGGATGTTCAAATTCAGACTTCTAATTAACATTGCTAATCCAAAACCTACTAACGACAATCCAACAGCGGCAAAACCAATATCAAAAAGCGTAGGCACTAATAGCATGACAACGAATAGAACCAGCGAGAGTATGCATACGAATCCTATTATTTTAATTAAGTTTGTAACTCTCTTGACACTGTTAAAGAGTAAAACAAAACCATCAAGACTATCAATTGGTCTCCCTCTTTTTCTCTCGAAATTCAACCTTGCCTTAAGAGACGCAGTAGTTTTAATTCCACCTAAGATAAGAATGGCCGAGTTTACGCCATAAATTGATAGTATAATTATAAACACGTACCTTAGGGTTAAATCAAGAAGAGCAATGTTAAGCAATGCTAACAAAGCCATTAGAACGAGTACGATAGGCAGGACATATAGAAGTAATTTTCCCCATTTAGTCATATATCTTACTAATTTCCCTTGAATTCTCTCTTTTTTAACTATTTTTATTAAATCTTTGTCTAATTCTCTTTCCATTTTATAAATCATCTGTTTAAATTCTGTAATACTAAATAAATATATTGTTAGAATAATAGAAAACGTACTTTAAAATTTTAATGAAAAAATCTTGCAGTAATATTATTTTTATAAAAATTAAATATTTATTCCAGAAATCCTTAAAATAACTCATGCCGGAAATAGATTATTACGAAATTGTTAGACAAAAGTTGATTCTGGGACCATTATATGCTCCTAAGCATAAAAAAGTCTATGAATTGATGAAAATCTTGTGGAGTGAAGAAGAAGTTAAGATTCTTTCCTATTTTGAAAATGCAGATAAATATAATACTCTAAGGGAATTAGAAAAAAAATCAGGAATTCCAAAAAAAGAAATTAAATCCGTTTTGGAGCGATTACGCTCAAAAGGTACTATCGCTAAAGGGGTAACAAAATACAGTCTAATTCCACTTCTTCCCGGTATATTTGAAAGATATTTTATTTATCGTAATGATACCGAAGAAAATTTGAAAAAAGTAGCAGAGCTTTATCGATGGTTTTTTAAAAGTTTTTTTCCTTCATTTTTAGCAGAGAGTAAATTAAAATTTTTTCGACCACGATTACCTGTCGATGCTAAGGAAAAACTAATTGAAATTGATGAATCTCTTGATGTTGAGTCTCAAATCCTTCCTTTAGAATTAGTATCTCAATTAATTGATAACTATGATATGTTTACATATATTACATGTCAATGTCGTTTAATAGGTGAATACACAGGAGACCCGTGTGAGGTTGCTCCAGCAGAAATGGGTTGTTTTTTAGCGGGAGAAGGGGCGAGGTCTGCAATAGAGGGTGGATCACCGAACCTTAGTAAAGAAGAGGCTATAGAATACTTAAGGAAAACTGAGAAAGCAGGACTGATTCATAGCTGTGTAGCAGATAGTAGCATTGAATCTTCTATATTCATATGTAATTGTTGTAGTTGCCATTGTGGCGCTCTCTTACCGGCACGTGAAAATAAACACTACGCAACATTAGCATCTAATTACATACCAAAAATAAACGATGCCCTCTGCACAAAATGCGAGATTTGTTTAAATAAATGTCCTATGGGCGTTATTTATCATAGACTTCCTAACGAACCAGATTCTTCTGACGAACAAATGTTTATAAACGAAGAATATTGCTTAGGATGTGGAATTTGTGCTACTAATTGCCCAAATAATGCAATTAAACTAGTTAAAGTCAGAGACAATATTCCTACAGAAAAATTTAAATTTGGTACAAAAACATTTACAGAATTAGTGTAAGTGAAAGTACTCAATTTTTACTTTTTATATTTTTTAATTCTTCTAAGAATTAAAGGATTAAATCACTTTCTTTGATATAAGCTAATCTCATAAATCAATTTGATCAAAAAAGAAAAATTATAAAAAAAAATTAGTAAATAAGCTATAAAAAACCTTTAAGTTGTGAGTTTTTGATCATTTTTTACCAACATTTTTTGGTATTTTCATAACCTTTTCCTTACAATTTTTTAATAATAGTGCGGAAAAAATCGTAAAGAATCTCAAAAATGTCAATTTTCAATCGTTTTTAAATCCTCAAAGTTAACAAAAGGGATTTTTTTCCCCCAAAAAATAAGGATTCCTTTTTCAATCGTTATATGTTCAGAAAAAGTCATATTTTCAAGAATTCGCCCGATCTCGTAAAATGGGTTAAGGAAAGATTCCCATTATATTTATATACTAATTTATTCTTAAAGTAATTAATAATAAAAAAATAAAAATAAAACAAACTCGGAGTGAAAAAAAATATGGAAATAATAAACCTTCAAGAAAAAGTTTTAGACCTTTCTGACGAACAGCTAAAAAGTATTTATTTAGTAGCTAGTAAAATAAGTCAAGATAGTATTGAGGAATTAACTCCTATCCTGTTGAGAGTATGCTTAAATTGCGAAACAGGCGTTTTAAAAGACGAGCTCGGGCGAGTTATCTTTCATTTACAGAAGACAGAGAGATTAGATACTCGAATTGGTCTTGAAAAGCTTTTACATGGAGCGTTAAAAGTGAACGCTAAGGAAGTATTTAAACTTCTTGAATCTGGTGCGCCAGATGCTAGAGATTTATCTAAAAAAATAAAATCAATTTTATAATGAAAAAACTTTTTTTTCTAATCTTATTTTATTTTAATAATGTCTAATAAAGCTAATCAATCTGATTTAGATAAAGCTTGGGAGCACTACAAGAAAATACGAGACGCTCTTACGGGTTTATACGAAATAGTAGATTTGAATTTAGAAAAGGACAATATTTTTTACCAATGTGCGATCGACAACTTAGAAAATTTAAAAGACACAATTATCGACTTAATGAAAAAGGATTATAATCCTGCTGAAATTAAGATAAAATTAAGAGAACTTGAATTTTCTATGAAAAGAAAGCTATTTTTTGAAGAAAAACAAAAATAAATCGTTATAGAGAAAGAGTATTTAGATTTATCTCAAGTTTATTTTTGATAATTTTGTATTATTGTTCAATGGTTCAAAATTTCACATTCAATTTTATTTATAAAGGTGGTTGAGTTAGTTTATATTAATATTTTTATAATTTTTCTAAAAATTAATATTAAAAGAATAACGAGGTGAATGTGAAATGCTTATTTTAGAAGGATGGATCGATGGTATTACAGCTAGTGGGGTCGTTATTTTTGGCATTATTTTTGGCTTATTCTTCTTATATAAATCGCGAAAATCTGGTGCTAAGATTTTAACTATTTTAGGAATAGTAAATATTTTAGCGGGACTTATGTATTTAGGTGTTTTTACGGATTTTTTGGTAGTTCTTGCGACGGAAAACAATTTGGATAACACCTACGGTTTGGTGGGAATATTAAGTTACATCTGGTTCGCCCCCATAATGATTCTTGCAATTTATATCGGTGTTGAGCTCTTAATACCCAAGAAAAAGTGGTATATTATGGTTATAATTATTATCTTAAGTGTCATATTTGAAATCCTTTTCTTTTTAGAACCACTGGACACTTTTAATTTTGTCATTCCAGTACCCCCAGGAGAGACTTTAATTGATTATAACGTAAAAATATTTACTCCAGCGGGAATTATAATGGCAATTTTATTATTAACCGTTTTAATAATTCTTGGGTTTGGTTTTCTTATAAAAAGTTTTCAGTCTACTGGTGTATTAAGGAAAAAATTCTTTTTCTTATCGATAGGATTTATTGGTTTCTGCATATTTGGATTATTAGAGGGCTTAGCTGAACTAGGAGTAATGTTGATTTTTATAAGAACCGGTTATTTAATTAGTTTTTGGCTAATATATTACGGTCTAAAAACTTAATTTTCTTTTTTTTTTTTCATTTTTTCTATTAAATCATAAAAATTGGTCTATAATTATTTTTTATTAAAAGAAAGCATTATTTTACTTAGGACTTACGGTTAAATTTTATTAAACTAAAATCAACTTTAATTATTTTTGAATTATGAGCAAAACAAGTCTAAGAAAAGAATTTCAAATAAATAAAGATTCTACAATTATTGATATTCAAAATGTTAAGAAGTATTTCAAAGATGTTAAAGCCGTAGATGGAGTCTCTTTAAAAGTAAAGAAAGGAGAATTATTTAGTATTCTGGGTCCTAATGGTGCTGGAAAAACAACCTTAGTTCGTATATTAACAACTATCTTAACCCCAACCTCAGGGAATGCTTACATAAAAGGACACAGCGTAAAATCAGAAAAAAGTGAAATTGTTAGGTTTATTGGTGTTTGCCCTCAAGAAATTGTAATATATGATATTTTAAGAGCTGAAGAAAACGTAGAGTTTGTTGCTCATATGCATGGAATATCAAATAAGGAGGCTAAAGAGAAAGCAAATATCTTATTAGAAAAATTTGGTATTGCTGGTCGTAAGACTTGGTCAAAAAATTTCTCAGGTGGAATGAAGCGCCGATTGAATCTTGTTATGGCATTGGTATTCGATCCTGAAATTCTTTTTCTTGATGAGCCTACTGCTGGTCTTGATCCTCAAGCAAGGCGATTAGTTTGGGATTATATTCGTGAGTTAAAGAATAAAGATATTACAATTATTCTTATGACACATGATATGGTGGAAGCAGATTCTCTTAGTGATCGCGTGGCAATAATCGATCGTGGTAAAATAATTGCTCAAGGAACACCTACTGAGTTGAAGGAAAAACATGGAAGCGACAATGTGTTAGAGATATCATTTATTGAGCAAATAGATTTGAATATTGTAAAAAATAGTTTAGGAAAAATCCCTTTTGTAACTAATTCGAAAGAAATTAATAAGAAAGGAAGAAAAACACTTCTAATATCTTTCAAAGGTGGTTTGAAAGAATTCATTCACATTCTCCAGTCGGGAATTATTAATAATATTGATGAGGTTGAAAATATGAAATTTCGCCAGAATTCTCTTGAAGATGTATTTTTAAACTTAACAGGAAAGAGGTTAAGAGATTAAATGAAATTACTGGATAATAAAGCAATTCAAATTGCTATTAAAAATTTCAAGGATAAAATTCGTCATTGGCAATACATATTTTTTTCTCTCGGACTTCCAATCATGTTTACTATTATGTTTTACTTTATGCTTGGAACAGAAGAGCTCCCTTCAGGTAAAACGGCTTTCGATTATGGTTTTCCTGGCATGATAATATATGCAACTGCCATTGGAACTATGAACGCAGCAATTATGTTTGCAGGAGAGAGAAGTTCAGGTATGCTTAGTCGATTAGACACAATGCCGACTGGTAGAAAAAATATGTTCTTAGGGGCTCTAATTTCTGAATCTATCTTATTATCGCTTCAAATCATCATTATGTTCGTGATTGGATATGCAATTCTTGGTTTATATTTTGAAAGTCCGCTAGCTTTACTTTTTGGTTTCTTAATTGCAGTCCTTTTTGGTATTTCCTCTGTAGGTTTAGGTATAATAATTGCTAGTATGTCAAAAACAGTTGATATAGCAAATGCAGTTTCATTAATGTTTTTTATGTTACTTATTTTCCTTTCAGGAAGTTTGATGCCGTTCGATAGTCCAATCGTCTATTTCACACCTCCATTCTGGGCAAAGCAAGTATTTTTGCAAATTGTTGTAATGGGACACGGATTAGGTGAGAATTTGTATAGCAGCTCATTAATAGGCTCTTCTGCTGAGGTTATCCCAATTTCTTTATTAGGAGGATTATTGATTGTCGTAGCCTATACAATCGTATTTATAATAATAGGTATTATCATATTCCAGAAAAAAACCAAATTTTAGTATGTATTAAAAATATTTCCTCTTTTTATTTTAAATTAGAAAATTACTAATTTTCTCGTTATTTTACTTAATAAAAAATATAAACTTATTATTTGGCTTGAATTTTGTATAAGTTTAAATCTGAAGTCAATAAAATTGACGATGTCTATCGAATTAAAATTGACGTTCCATTTGCCGTAAA
>JABCSY010000141.1 GCA_018238625.1 Promethearchaeota archaeon | reverse complement strand
TCGATCGAGTCAGGGAGTATAAGTTTCGCAGATTCCGCAATCAACTTGTTATCGATCTCAACTTTCAGTCTTTTAGCCCGTTCTGAGACGAACCTGGCCAGTCCTATGCTAGTCCTCAAACTGGGGGGTTTGTCAACGTCGGGATCGCTTCGGCATTGAATCATTAATTCTAAAATCTTTTCTTGAGTTAGGGCAGATAGTTTGTATTCAGGGCAATTTGCTATCATAATTTTTTGTTCTAACGAGCGAGACGGATAACCGAGATGTATCCATACTTTTATGCGGTCTTTTATTGCAGATGGTAGCTTACGGGTCCCCTTCAGTTCGGCAGGATTCATTGCTGCAATTACGTAAAACTCCTCGTCAACGCTTAACCACGTTTTAAGTTGTGGAATGTACAATCGTTTTTCCTCCATCGCGTCAAGCATGCTATTTAACACGTATTCGTCGCCTCTATTCAGCTCGTTCGCTAAAAATACGCCGCCTTTCAGCGCGCTAAGCGTAAACGGTCCTGGAATATAGGATTCTGAACTAAATCCGTACTTAAAAACTAGCGTTGGATCGAAAGAACCTATTAAAGTGGAAGGCCTTATAAGATCAGAAAAGGTAACCCAATAAAACTCTCTTTTCATGTCGTACGCAAATTTTCGGCAAATGGCAGTTTTACCACACCCTACTGGCCCAACTAAACCAACAAACAAGCCCGCATTGTAAGCGTCCGTCATTGCGTCGTAAGCGGTCCTGTATTGCCCTTCTAAAACTAAATTAACGTCCTCCTTTATGTCCAATATTTTTTTCGATTCCATCAATTTAGTAAATTCTTTAGAACCTTCTTCTTGTTCATTTTGTTTGCTCATGATAATTTCCTTTTTCATTATTTTTAATTATTATTTTAACGTAAATGAATTCTTATCAATTTTAATTTTAATTTTAATTTTCAAAAAACTTTTCTGTCTCCGTTGGTTGAATAATAACGGGGATTTCGTACTTTAACTTTTTTATAATACTAATCAGTTTTTCGTATTCTTGGTCAGAAACGATAGTACGACGCGTAAATCCTAGCTTATCTGCAATAAATTTCCCTAAATAAGTTTCTTTTAAACCAGAGATGTTATATTTTTTCCCTTTTTTGAGAACTTTACATTGCTTTAGCTCTTCAATACGCTTAGCAAAGATTAACTTTATTAAGGGCTGCCAAAGCACGTTCTCTCTCATATTATCTAAGAAGAAATCCGCGTGGTTAATTTCTCCGTTTTTCAACATTATAGTAAGTTCTTTAAGTAAATAGAGGGAAAACTTCCTCTTAAAATCCTCAAGGTTAAGATATTTTCCTACTAATCCCTTCGCATTTTGGAGCACTTGGTTAACTTTATCTTTATTGCCGAGGAATATTTGTTGAAGCTCCTCTTTGAAAGATTCAATTATCGGTTTAACTTCGTTTTCATCGCTCATATTCATACCTTTTAGTATTATTTTTTTACACTTTTACAATTTCGATTTTTTTATTAGCTTGAATTTTATCAACATCTTGATGTGTTATTAGCAATATTTGGGATTTGTCAGAAATAGTACCTAAATTAGAAAGCAAAGAAATACGATTATTAGAATCCATAAACTCTGTAGGCTCGTCAATTAAAAGGAATGGAGGGGCTCCAATTAAGGTCCCAAGGGCAATTTTATAGGAAAGTCCCAAAATAAGTTTATGTCCACCCCCTTGATATACCATGGCAGGGTAGAGCTCGTCAGTTTCGATTCCCTTCGGCAAGACCGATAAACTGTAATTATCGCTATCAATGTTAACTTTTTCAAATTCGTCGTCAGCAGATAAATTTCTGTGGATAGAGAGTATTTTCTTTTCCAATACTTTTGACGCGTTTTGTCTAATAATATTTTGTACGTCTAGAAAAGTATTTTGAAACTTTCGATAGTTTTGAGCTAACCTCTCTTTATTCTTTAACTCGTTAAGTTGTTTCTCGTACGACGCAATTTCTTTATCCAGTCTCATGATTTGATCTTGAATACCGCTCAAATATTCCTCAATTTCCTTGAATTGATTTTTTATTACGTCCAAAGTTGCTTTTATTTCTGAATTTTTAGCGAGTATTAACTCCTTGAGCTCGTCTCGAACGTCGAACGCCTTGTCAAAAGCGAAATTATCTTTAGTAATTGCCAATTTTTCTCCGACTTGAAGAACTTCGTTTGCAAAGTTTTCTATTTCTCCACCTGAGTATTTATTCATTTGTTCTTTAATCTCAGTTTTTATGTTTTGGTGCGTATCGTTAAAATTTTTTACAAGCTTTTCCAATTCTTCTTGTAAATATTTTTCTTGAGATACTAGTTCTTTATTTGTGTTCTGGACTTTCTGTTCTAAGTCTTCAAACTGGGTTAGTTGAGATTCCAAAACATTTACTTGTTTATTTAAGTCATTTTCGTCTGAACGTGAAATACTTAATTCTTTTTTTTCATTTTCGATAGACTCTTCATTTTTTTCAATTAATTGCTTAATTGATTTTAAATTATTATCTAAATCCATATTTGCAGAAAGCTTTTTTTGTTTATTTGCTAAACTTTCAATTTGTTGAACCGAAGTCTCAAATACATGGACTTCCTCGCTCACTTCTTTCTCTTTCGTTCGTAAATCGGCTAATTCACCTTTAACCTTCTCTTCTTTTTTTTCGTTTTGAGAAATCTTTTTCTTAAACTCTTCCAAACTGTTTTGCAAATCTTTAATTTCGTCTTCAATTTTTGACGGATCTATAGGCGCACCACAATGCTCGCATATGGGCTTATCTTTAGAGTTTTTTCGTCGGTTCAGCATACCTTCAAAATCGCCTAAAGCTCGCTCCGAATCGCGTATGGACTTTAATAAACTTTCTGAGTCTCCTTCTAGTTTACTAATTTTTTTTGATATTTCCTTGACTTTAGTAGAATTTAGTTTCAATTTTTCTTGTAGTTCTTCTTTACTACCTAATTCGTTAGTTAAAGACTCCAACTCTTTAGAAATCTCTTCTAAGTTTTTTACTTTGTTTTCATTCTCTATTTTTTCTTTCTCTAACTTTATAGTTTCGTTTTGAAGTTGTTCTAGCGTAGATTCGTAAGTATTGATCTTCTGCTTGACTTTATCCAAGTTTTTACGTTTAGAATTAAGTTCTTCTTCTATTTTTTTTTTCGACCCAAATTTGCCCTTTACGTCCTGGAATTCTTTCTTTAGCACTTCTTCTTTTATTTTAATTTCGCCAACTTTCTTTTCCGCGTTTTCGTAATTTCCAACAGCTACAGAAACAACCTCTGCAAATTCTTCCATTTTTTGAAGGCTTTTAAGTTGACCTTCTTTTGTAAGGATGGTGTTTTGCACCTCATCAATTTTTTTAGAGTATTCCGCGGACTTTTCTTCCTGTTCGACTTTATTTTTTTTCGATTGATTTAATAGAATTTCAACCTTTCCAGCGTTTAGTATTTCTTTCTCAAAAGATAAAGCTCTGGTTTTAAAAACGTCGGCAAGCGTAGTAGCAGCCGTAATTCCAAACACGATGTCTAACTTTTTTGAGCCGTTCAGTATCTCTGAAATGGTACCTTGATGAAAATGGATTCCTGTTTCAAAAAACCTCTTAGAAATTCCGGTTAACTCGTTAATTTTTAGAGATAGCTCTTCTTCTCGGTCTCCAAAATCCGACGCCATTACATAACTTTCCCCGTCATCATCACCAAGCTTTTTTAGCGTGAAAAAACCTTTTGCTGCTAGAGTTTTTCCCGTTAGTTTATGCATTCTTTGCAATTTAAAACGGTCTCCGTCTCTACTTCTAAAAATTAGTTCCACACCAATTGCTTTGCTTTTAAAGGAAGTTAATTGCGAAATCTTTTTAAAGCCTATTACTCCTCCAAATAAGCAATATTCAATGGCAAAAAAGACGGTAGTTTTACCCGCGTTATTTCGGCCATGAATGAGGTTAAATTTTTCGTCAAAATCTAAACTCATATCTTCGTGCTTTCTAAAACTTTTCAATCGAATAGCTTCTATCATAGAAATTTTCTCTCCCCTTAGATTTAATTTATTACTTTAGATATTACTTTTATCTTCGCTCTCAAACATCTCTTGAATCCTTTCTATTATCTGATCCCGCGCCTTTTTGACTAAATTCATCGTCTTCGTTAAATTCTCTTCGTTATCGTATAGATACTTGGTAAATTCAAATAATTGAGCGAGGTTTTTCTTGTCCCTATCAGTTAATTCAAACTGGTTTAGAATTTCTGAAATCTCAAATTTAATTGCCATTAATAGCACCAACTAATTAATTTAAGTCTTTTTTTTTTATCTTTATGATGATTAAATATATTTTGTTTAGTATTTAAATATCTGAGACATACCGAATTTAGTATATTTTTCTAAAAAGGATTGTCCTTAGCATTAATCTAAAAATATTCACTCAGTAGAACCTTTAAATGTCTACACGAATATTTGTAATTATATATAAAAATGAAAGAAGTGTTATTGACTATGGATAAAGAACAAATAGGTATGTGTGGAGCATATTGTGGGATATGTGAGTGGAAAGAAAAAACTAACTGCTTGGGATGCCAAATATGTAAAGGAGAGATGTTTTATGGAGAATGTGGTGTAGCAAAATGTTGTTATAAAAAAGGATATCTTCATTGTGGTTTTTGCCCAGATTTACCTTGTACGGAGCTTCAACAAGCATTCAATCATCCTGAACATGGTGATCATGGTGAAAGATTGGCTAATCTAAAGAACTGGGCTAAGGGAGATGACACTATTCTAAAATTGAGGACATTTCCTAAGAAAGTATAGATTGGGATATTGTCTTGTCATAAAGAATGGCACTATAACCAACATAATGTAGCAAGAAAGTCACCAGGGCTCTTTAGATAAAAAAATTTAAAGTCATTCAGAATCAGTATCACATCAAATTATTGAATAGTATTGTTAGAGAACTAAAGTAGGATAAATTTATAGAGTCTTGAAATTTTGCCCCCTCTATTAACTTCTATTCCTTCTCGATCTACATTTGCTCCATCGATGGTGAAATTGCACTTATCTATTTTGAAATACTTTTTATTGATTTAAAATTAGTCAGTAACTATATTCTAATTTGAAATCTTAAATCATGATATTCTGGATAAAGAGCATAATCTAAATTATCAATAAGAAATTTAATCTAATATTATTTCACCAGATTCATTTATATTGTATATTTTTAATATCATTGTTAACTAATCCATAATTTAAAAAAAAAATGAATTAAAAATGATTTGTAAAAAGACTAATTTAAAAATTTTAATACTAACTCTATTGGCTTTAATCGGATCAAACGTTATATTAAATTTCTCTCTTGACTCGAATAATTCTTACTCCACAGACTTTAAAGAGCATGTAAACTCCTCTTCGTACTGGGATCTCACAGGAACCCCAATTTACATTGATGATACCGATCCTAGTTACAACTGGATTACCACTGAGAGTACTTTTCCTTGGTGTAGTGGTTCAGGGACTTGGGTTGATCCATATATCATTGAGAATGTATTTATTAATGGTGAAGGTATAGATACTTGCATATTCATAAAAAACTCAGATAAATATTTCGAGATACGAAATTGTACATTAATCAATTCAGGAGAGTGGAAAGCTCCAAGCACCTACAATGCGGGAATTAAACTAGATAATGTTAAAAATGGTTTGTTAGAAAATAATACGCTAAATTATAATCAAGGAAGAGCAATTGCCTTGGAGAGTAATTCAATTGATAATAATATTATCGAAAATACTTTGAAGCACAATTATGGAGGAATACTTATAGATTATAGCCCTAATAACAATATTCTAAGAAATCGGTTTCAAAACACCACATGGTCACACGCAATATGTTTTTCTACATCGAATAACACAATGGTAAAGAATAATTATATATTGGAGTCTGGAATGATAAATAAGATCGCTAATGCAATTTTATCAGGAGACAGTTATAATTCAGAAATACGAGATAATATAATGATAGATGCTGAAGGAAGTGGTATTAAAATCGCAGGAGGAACAAATAACATAATTTTTAATAATTCAGTCTCATTATCCTATGGTACTATAAGTATAATAGCGATCTACATAATCAATAGCAATTCTAATAGTATTTCAAATAACACTCTTTACGACAATCTAGGGCGCGGTATTTATTTATCTAATTCTCATGGGAATCGAATTTTTCATAATCATATTGCATTAAATAGATTTAGAGGAATTTCTTTGTCTAATAGTGATAGTAACCAAATATATTCCAATAACATTTCCCTAAATCAAGAATATGGCCTCTATGCATATGATTGTTTTAATAATACTATTTATTCAAATCTCTTTCATAACAATCAAAATCCAATCGATCCTAATGATGGAGTTGGAATTTATGTGAATAAAGGACAACAAAACTTTATTACCAAAAATATAATAAGTGACAATGAAGAACGAGGGATAATATTGGAGAATTCTATAGACAATGAAGTAATTCAAAATGCAATATTTAACCATCAAAGAGGAGTTTATGCCTCACAATGTAACGGTACAATTATCTCACATAATCACATTTATGAAAACTCATATGGTATAGCGTTGGATCATTGTAAAGAAAGTTTGATTAACCTTAATAATGTATCAATGCAGGGTTCTGATGGAATTAAGTTAGAGTATAGCACCAATAATCAAATCACCAATAATATCGCTAATGGAAATGGTATTTACTCTAGTCCATCAGGTGGAATATCGTTATATGTATCGAGTGACAATAACTACTTGTATAATAACACATGCCTCTATAATCAAGGTTACGGTATTTACATTAGCCAAAGTGATCAAAATCAACTCAAATCTAATAACTTATCCTCTAACGATGATTGTGGAATTTATATTTATGGAAGTCAGAGAAATTCCGTTCAATACAATCATGCGGAAGATAATGAGTTTGGTATAAAACTAAGGGCTACTTCCACTGCGTTCACCACTACATACAACAATGTAACTAATAATTTATTTAAATTGAATGATCATGGGATTTATCTAGAGCAATATGCTAATAATTCGTTTATTTCTGATAACCAATTAATAGACAATACGATATACGGAATACTTATTGACAATCTCAATCAAGATAATATTATAACTCAGAATCAATTTGTGGGTAATATTATTCATGCAAGAGATGATGGAATCAATACAGCTTGGAGTCATGATGGTATTGGAAATGATTGGGATAATTATACTGGAACTGATTCAAATGATGATGGGATAGGTGATACTCCATATATCTATATTTTTGGTACTGCTGGTAGTGAGGATCCATATCCGATTTATGACGATGGAGATGATATTCCGCCTACCATTGCAATTCTTTCACCAGAATTAAATGATTTTTTTAGATCAGAATCTCCCTCTTTCTCTTTAGATATTGTTGAATCATACACTAATTACACTTGGTATTCAATGAACGGATCTGTTACGAAGTTTTTCTTTAGCGGCTCTAATGGAGTTATAGATCAAGCATTCTGGGACACGATTCTTGACGGAACTATAAACATTACCTTCTATATCAATGATTCCATTGGTTTCTTAGATCAAGACTCAATTATAGTACAAAAAGATACGGTATTACCAGAGATAAGTATTGTATCTCCAACTCTAAATCAAGTCTTTGGGAGTTCAAGCCCATCATTCGATCTATTCGTTGTAGAACTCAATTTCTTCCAGAGTTGGTACACTATAAATAATGATCCATTTGAATTTTATTTTACGGGTAATGGTGCTATCAATCAAACGGCTTGGAACGCGCTTCCTGAGGGTGAGATAATAATTACTTTTTACGTGGAAGATGAAGCAGGTAATTTAAAAAGCGAAGCTATAACCGTAATAAAAGATCTATCTACTCCTCTCGTACCAGGATATCAACTATGGGTTTTAATGGGAATTCTGTTATCCTCCATACTTACAATAGGTTTGTATTACAAAAAAAAATATCAATAACACTTTATTTTTTTCATTTATTCTTACTTTTTGGTTTAAACTATCTTTATTTCAGATTAGTATAATTTTTAAAATTTAAATAAATATTCTTGAATGAACTGAATTCATAGCAAAGAAATCGAGCAAAATTAAGATGATTAACATTAATCTAAAAATATTCACTCAGTAGAACCTTTAAATGTCTACACGAATATTTGTAATTATATACAAAAATGAATGAAATTCCAATACGATGAAAAAAGCTCGTTTTTACCTTATTATCTTATTCTTGAGCACTTTTTTAATCACATTTAGTTCGCTAATTTCGGATGGAAACTGTTATGAGATAGACGATTCAGGTACGGTAACCTATATAGTAGATGGGGACACGGTTGATGTATCTTCGGTTGGAAGGATTCGCCTTGCCGATATTGATGCCCCTGAAAAGGGAGAGGCGGGTAGGGAAGCCGCGACTAATTATCTCTCG
>JABCSY010000053.1 GCA_018238625.1 Promethearchaeota archaeon | reverse complement strand
TGATCAATTTCTGGAAGGGATGGAATTTCTAAGGAAACTCTTAATTCATGATTGAAGGTAATATAAGTAAAATCTACATTAGTATCTACGAAATCAAACGTATACCAATACGATCCTCCAGCATAGTAAAATGTTCCACTCAAGAGAATTCCAGTACTTTTCTCGTACAAAGCAACTCCACCAGGAAGAGTTAAATCTTCTAAAACCCACACATCTACCAGTCCAAAACCGGGTAGATCATAGATTAATTCGCCTGCTACGCTGAAAAGATGATCACCTTCACCATCAACAGCAATTAAAATTTCGTCTCCTAAAGATACATCGATAAAAATCCATGCCGGAGTATGAGTGCCATCGCCAAAAACGGACCCACCTGAAACAATTCTTGTCTGAGAATCAACATACCATCCAAAAGAAAATCCCATAACATCCCAAGTTTCAAAAAATAGACTACCTGAATAATAAGAATATGAAAACTTTGAAGAGTGACTACTACCAGATTCAGTGTAAATATGCTCAATATACATACCTTCGAATAATTTAGAATCCACAATTGGTATTAACTCAGTTACGATATTATTATTTATGAAACCTTCATCAAAGACAGGTGGAGCATAAGCAGTGAAATTGTAGGTTTCATATTCGGTTGGAGTCCACGTATAATTAATTGTTTCACTCGCACCAACAGTTAAACTTGAAATAGTAATTGAATCTACAAGTATGTCATCAAGATATAAAAACAGATCAACATTAGTTTCATCATTTTTACCATTATTGGTGACTGTTGCATTAATGATGTAAGTCTGATTAATTTTTGGATTAGTTGGAACTTCTAAGGAAACTTTTAATTCATGATCGAACGTAATATAAGTAAATTCTACATTAGTATCTACGAAATCAAAAGTATACCAATACGCTCCTCCAGCATAGTAAAATGTTCCACTCAAGAGAATTCCAGTACTTTTCTCGTACCAAGCAACTCCCCCAGGAAGAGTTAAATCTTCTAGCTCCCAAACATCTATTAGTCCAAAACCAGGTAGATCATAAATAAATTCACTTGTGATGTTGAAGATATGCTCCTCTCCTCCAATAACAGCAATTGGAACGGTATCACCTAAAGATAAATCTCTAACTATCCATGCTGGAGTATGATGTCCTTCATATAAAAGAGTATATCCACCCATATTAGACATAATTCTTGTCTGAGGATCTACATCCCAATAAGAGTAATAATTATAGCCCGATATACTTAAATCCCATTCAGCACGATAGTACTCACCTGAAAGATAAGAATAGGCGAATTGAGAAGGACCTGTATTTGAACCCATAAGATTGAATGTATGATCTATATACATACCATCAAATAAAGGACCTTTTTCTACTATTGGTCCCACAAAAGGTCCAGCGCTGGCTGTAAAAATCCCGTCTGAACAACTAAAATTATACGAATAGATACCCGTATCATTTAATGGTGTATTATATATATACACACATCCATCCATGAAATTAGAGTCCATATAATCTTGCTTTAACATAGTAGATGTCGTTGAATTAATAGTAATTTCTATAGACTCAGGTGCATTATTATCAGGATCAGTATAAGTAACCATAAATGAGAAAATTGTTGTTTGTCTATAGCCTGGATTTGGAACGACCTGTTCATTTGACAAACTAGGGCTAAAGCTATTCGATCCTTCTACTTTTATATTAGAATAAATAGCGGTTGTATTTGTAAATATTCCATCGTAGCAATTAAAGTAATAAGTATAATTATGAGTTGCTGGTTGTAAGTAAGTCAAATATTGGTATAGACAACCATTTGTGTAATTATCATCAGATGGGTTTTCCTTTTCCATAGGGTAAGTTGTCCCATTAATAATAACATCCATTTGAACCGGTGGGTTGTTGTCTTGGTCGGTATAAGTAACATTGAAATTGAACAGAGTATTTTGGTATCCACTTGTCGGTATGACAGATTCTAAAGATAATTCTGGAGCAAAATCATTAGTCATTGCGTAAAAATATAACGAGAAATTATCGGTACTTGTATCCAAGTCTTGATACGAATTAAAAAATCTAGTGTCTTCACCTAAATTTAATCCACAAGTATACCCGCTATAAATATTAATAGAGTCGAGATAATCGTAATTAAAGATGATTTCTCCAGTATCATATAGAATTACTTCAAAAGAACCAGCAATTTGCCCCCCTCCCAAATAAGCGATATTCTGCCATTCAGCAACCCAATAATTACCGAATGATTGAACATAAATAGTACCATTACCACCCGCATATTCGGTGTATAAGTCAGCCATAAATGGAGCTAAAAAGTAAGAATACCTAGAGTCTGCCGAAGGTAAAGGGATAGGCGAACATCCAGAAGGCGTTGAGTCGGTGAAGCTTAAATATCCATTTGCACTTAAATATATGGTTGAAAATGTCCTGTTGTAAAATTGAAAGTCAAAAGGTAAAGATTGTGTTGAATATCCATCGTCATTTAGTAATAATTCTGTTCCACCAGATGCGTCAATCCAATTATACTCATAATCAGGGACCATAGTATAATTCAATATTTCGTAAACAGAAGGGCCACTAAAGGGACCAATAGTATGAGTAAAATCGCCATCAGAACACTCGAACGAATAATTTTGATTACCATCTTGATGTATAGTTGTGCTGAAAGTATATACGCATCCATCCATATAATTTGAATCTAAATAATCTAGTTGTACCATAGTATATGTTTTCGAATTTAGTATAATATTAACATATTCCGGCAAATTATTATCGGCATCCGAATAAACTACTGAGAATCTAAATGTATCCCAATGCTTAATACCCGTTGAAGGAGAGACTTGCCCATTACTTAAAATAGGTGAATCTACATTTGGGGTTTCTGAAACAGAAGGGCCATTAGTTACTCCAGTATTATTAGAAAATTTATAATCTTTGCATTCAAATGAATAATTGTAATTTCCAGGTTGTAAATAAGTAAGATATTGATAAATACAGCCATCAGTGTAATCTTCATCCATTATATCATGTTTTTCCATAGGGTAAGATGTTTCATTTATTAACACATTTATATAAATTGGAGGGTTATTATCAGCATCAGTATAAGTCACGTTGTATGTGAATAGAGTTGTTTGGTTTCCAGAAGTGGGCGAAAGGCTTCCATCAGTAAGTGAAGGTGTAAAATCATTAGGTTGAGGTGGAATCGTTGCTGTTGGATCTCCGAAGAGATTTAGTTGATAATAAACCCATCTCATTGCTTCTTGAGAGAGAAATCCTATGTTGTCTTCCTTTGAGTCTTGATTTGCTTTTCCTATTTCTTCAATGCCTTCTGAAAATATAGCATCAAAAAATTGGCGATCGTAATACTGAGAAGCTCCATTAGTTCCGTAAGGGTCACCCCATCCGAACCTGCTATTAGCAATAAAAGCAAACGCTCCGTGAGGTGTAGTTACAAAGTGTTCTACAATAGAATCGTTTTCGTGTATTTCCCCCCAAGGACCCTTATTATCAAACGCACCATTGTAGCATCCTTGGCTGTAACCAAAGAAAAAGTGATCATTTGTAAGCGCATCTGCATCATAATTTTCCATTTTCATGCTATATTCAACATTGCAGTGGCCAAGGTGATTAATTATATGAATTCCATCGTTAATTAAAGGGATAAGATCGTTTTTATCCCATCTTGCCGGGTCTAATTCGCGGTCGTAAAGCGTATCAACAAAATATCCTAATGGAAACCCTTCAGTTGTATAGCCTTGTGCATCAGAACCGTCTTTTACTTCGTCTTTGTAATCACCGCCCCACACATACCAATGAAGATCTTCACCAACCATCAATACATCAGATAGGTAAGGATGAGTATCTGTCTCGTGAGCTAAAGTTTTGTATACAAAATTAGATAGTTCATCTTCAGAATCCACAGGAGCTCTACCAACATACACCTCTGCATATAGATCGTCTTCGCCTGGTTCAGCCCACATATTATCTCCGTCAGTATTCCAATTTCCATCTAACCCAGCATAATATAAATCGGATGTAACGTTGAATTCTACTTCTCCATAAGCCGTAGCATAAAAGCCCCTAGATGGAATTATAGAATCTCCACTCTCTCCACCTATATTGACTTCATCTCCATCACCTCCTAATAAAACATATTCTACACCCCAAGTTTGATAGGCATCGATAATAAAATTTCTAATTTTTTCTGAGTTATCGGCACCAAGATAATTAGCGTAAATATATTCAATAGTAACAACTGTAGTTTGTATGCCTGCAGCATTTTTACTATTCCTAAGATCTTGAAAAGTATAAGCTCCATTAGAATTATTTAAAGCTTCGTTTGTAATAATGACGTAATCATAAGATGCAGGAGGCAAATCTAAACTTGCTCCAAGAGAAATTAATTGAGTATTTTTTCCTCTATAAACATCCACCAACTCTGGATTGTCAACGGTATTGACAACTCGTTTTTCATCTACTTTTAAATCTCTGAAAAGAGAATTCGTATTAGGACGATTTGTAAGGCTAACTCGTACCATTATATCTTTAAAATAAGATACTTTTCCAGTTTTTGGGATATAACTCACAGGGTATAGATTTAGGACTAAAATCCTATATCCCCTAAGTTCATATACACCTACAATTGAATATTGTTTATTAGGAAAAGGGCTAATTGAATTGTAAATTGAATTATCCAATTTAAATTCGGTTACCTCGTTCGAGCTAATATGGACTTGTTCTTGTGCGGGTTCTATTTTATACGATCCTTCTAAAATATGTGTTTCTCCAGTAATGATTTCGATATCTGCCATATCTTTGCCATATGGAAGGAGCATTTTTACAATTTTAAAGGGTAGACTAGGGCTTCCCGTTTGATCAAGATTTCCGCCTCCGTCTATGCTAAGTCGTTGAAAACATTCTCCAGTTGGTGATTCCTTATCTTCTATTAAAATATCGGAGATAGTGACCTTTAATTCGATCAAATCATCGTTGTTTCCAAATACATTTTCTTGCGTTGCCAAAAATAAATCTGAAGTTCCGTTATTAATAAAAACATTTGAAAAGATTGAACAAAAGTACAACAGAGAAATTATTATGCATTTTTCTTTTTTTTTTAAATTAAAATGATTCATTTTAAATTTCGCCTTATTTCATTTTTAAGAAACTAAGTTAAATAACTAATGATGAAAATCTTTTTCCTAATATTTAAATTTATTCTGATAAAAAAAATTAAAATTGTATCAAGAATAGATAAGTAAATTATACAAAAATAACAATTTATAGTAGTAGATTCTAAAATTATTGATAAATATCTTTAAAGTTTTTGTTTTAAAATGGTAGATAAAAAAGATTTTACCCCCTACGATTTAAGACGTTATCCTATCGTTCCATTAATAGGAGTTGGCGTTTTACTGATTCGAAATAATTCGTTATTGATAGTTAAACGAAAATTCAATCCTGATGCGGGATATTGGTCTATTCCCGGAGGACACTTAGACATCGGTGAAAGAACACAATCTGCTGCTGAAAGAGAGGGTTTTGAAGAAACCGGCTTTAAGGTGAAGGTTACAAAATTAGCTGGAATAATAGATAAAATAATGTACGACGATACCGGGAAGATCGAATACCATTACGTTTTGATTAATTATTTCGTAGAACAAACTGAGGGCGATCTAAATCAACCACCTATGCCCGATTCCGACGCGTTAGACGCTAAATTCGTGCCATTTAAAGATTTAAAAACATATAAATTAACCGAATCTTTAGTTGAGCTCTTAAAGCAACTAAAAATGGGATACTAACAAGATATTTTTTCTATGTTTGATCATAAACTTTAGAAAAAATTCCTTTCTTTTTGTTTTTTGATAATTAAAGTCTATATTCTTAACGAAATCCTATTCTTTGATTGACAAAAATGTAAAGATTTAAATATTTTTGTATCTGATTATCAAATGCAACGAAATCTAATTTAATTAAAAGAATGATGTGATTAAAATAACACTCTTAGTAAGTCGAGTTTGGTTTCCTGCTGATCAGTCAAATAAAATAGCAAAAGCGTATACAGATTTTCTAAAAGATAACCCTCCGGATAATTCAATTGAAAAAACACTCGCCATTGCTGTCGGTTCAGACGAAGATGGAACTCTTTTAACTTATGGTATTGGTCAGATAATGAAAGGCATGGAAAAAGAAGCCCTAAAACGGTCAACTCAACAAAACTTATTCATGGCTTCTAAAATTGATGGGCTTAAATATAAAGTAGAAATCTTTTTGGACTTAGCAGAAGCTTATAAAATCTTAGGTATGACTGCACCAGAAGTATAAACCTTAAATTCCTTTTTTTTTTTTTCTATCTTTATAGACGAATATATTTATAACAAAATATTTCTGAAATGGTGTCTTATTATTTTTTATTAAACAAAACAATTTAATTCACCTATAATAAATTTATATTAGAAATTGATATTTAATCGTTAGTAGAATAAGAAACACATTACAAGAAGGTCTAAAAATTTGCCCACATTAATGAAAATCGCTCGAGATGGTAAAATCACCAAAGAAATGGAATTAGTTGCGAAAAAAGAACAAGTAGATGTAGAATTCCTTCGAAAAGGAATCGCAAAAGGCCGTATTATCGTTCCAAAATCCAATAATCGCGATATCGAACCTATTGGCATAGGTGAAGGTTTGCTAGTAAAAGTTAACGCTAACTTAGGCTCCAGCAAACGAGTATGTGATATTAACGAAGAATTAGAAAAAGCCAAGATCGCTGTAAAATACGGGGCAGATACCATCATGGATTTAAGCACTGGAATAACCGAGGACGACGTGAAAAACATTCGAAAACAAATTTTAAAAGAAGTTAAAGTCCCATTAGGAACGGTTCCTATTTACCAATCCGCGTTAAGAGCGTTGGAAAAAAAAGGAGCTATTATAAACTTTGACGAAGATGACCTCTTTAACGTAGTAGAAGAACAGGCTAAAGAAGGCGTGGACTTTTTTACAATTCATGTTGGAGTTACGAAAGAGATAGTAAACTACCTAAAAGACCATCCAAGAACTATGGGAGTGGTCTCTCGCGGAGGAACTTTTTTAGCCGCATGGATACTTGAGAACGATTTAGAAAACCCTTTTAATAGTAATTACGACTACTTATTAGAAATGGCGAAAGAACACGATTTCACGCTCTCACTTGGAGATGGGATGAGGCCGGGTAGTATATTTGATTCCACAGATTACGCCCAAATTCAAGAGTTAGTTGAGATATCAAAATTAGTAAAACGCGCTTGGTCACAGAATGTCCAAGTAATGGTGGAAGGGCCTGGACACATTCCTGCTAATGAAATAGAGCGCAACATAAAAATTATGAAATCATTATGCAATAACGCACCTTTTTATGTTTTAGGACCATTAGTAACTGATATAGCTCCGGGTTACGACCACATCGTAAGTGCGATAGGAGGTGTAATGGCGGGTATGGCCGGAGCAGATTATCTCTGTTACGTTACTCCCTCCGAGCATTTGGCACTACCCAATAAGGAAGAAGTAAAAAGAGGGGTTATTGCTTCGAAAATCGCAGCACATGCCGTAAATATTGCGAAATATGGTAAAAGGGCATCAGATTGGGATTACAAAATGGATATAGCCCGTAAAAATCTAGATTGGGAAGGAATGATAAAACAATCGATCGATCCAGAATTATCTCGCGAGATTCATTTTAGAAATGGAAATGTTGACGATGACGATGATGTATGCAGTATGTGCGGCGAATTTTGCGCGATTAAGATTTTAAAAGATGCCTTAGATAAGAAAGCATCTAAAAAGATATTATAAAATTATCAGAAATTACTTATTTATTAATAGATTTCATTTTAAAAAATATAAAATTTCTTTAGGAGAAAACTTTTTCTTTTCAATAAATCCATATTCTTCAAGAAGGTCGACGTATTTTTTAATTGTCTTAGCGTGCATTTTTAATTCTGAAGCTAGTTGGTTTTTATTTATACCAATTGTGTTTTCTTTAAGATATTCGAGTATTTTTTTACTACCTTTTTTTCTCAAAATGTATTGCGTTTTAGCTTCTTTAACGTCAAAATCAGAATTAAAATATATGTCGCGGTTCTGAATTTCAGTTGTTTTTATTAAATTAAATTTTAATAGGATGTTTACGTGCCAATAGACAACGTGGTTGCTGAGATTCATGTTTTTTAATATTTTATTAAAGTACATTCCGGGATTGTTGACAATACAATCATAAATTTTCTTTCTTTTTTCATTTTGTAATACTGTATTCCTAGTTAACTTAGAACCTTCAACAATTCTCTTCTTTTCAATTAAAGATTCCAAATTTTTAACAATTCCCTCTTCATTGATGTTGATAGCAATTTTAGAGAAATAAGATTTGATATAATTAACTAAATTGTTTTTTTCAACTATTTTATTCTCGTTTAAATAGTCTTGAACCGCATTAAATACGATTTCTTCTTCGTTTTCGAATTCAGTAGACGCTATTGAGTTCAACCTCTTATCGCCTCTTTGATTGCCTTAACATATCATCAATAAACTGTTCACGACAATCAGGGGGCAATCCAAGCATATCTTTTATGAATTCTTCTTTCTCATTATTTTCCCACTCAAATTGCTCTACTTTATCCCAAAAATCATCAGATAATGTTGTAATGCGGAATTTTCCTAATATTTTTACTACTTCATAGCCCTCTTTCCCTACTACTTCATCTAGAAGGTTAGAATTTTTAGAAAACAGATTAGAAATTAAATCTTTACTATTACCATTGCTAGTTCTTCTAATTAAAAGATCAGCTTCTACTATAATCTTTTTATGATTACTACCAACACTATCTACTTGTTTAACCCTATATGGAATTGATGAATCTCTGTTTTTAATGCTTTTCTTCCTTTTTCTTTTTACAATATTATTTCCAATAAAAATACCTGAAATTCCTACGCTTGCTCCAAAGATCAAAATCAGAATAATAGGATCAAACTCTCCCTTTTGCTCTATTATATTTATTACAAAATAGTCTCCGCTAATATCCTCGCTATATCCATTATACCCGTCATTTACTTCTAATTTGATTAAAACTTGATCGTATCTTTGGGTGAAATTACTTAAGTCCCATTGATATGAACTCTTATTTACTAATCCAGAAACAATAAGGGTCCATCCTGTTCCAGCTATATTGTACGAAATATTAAATGATAAAAGATCATCGTCAGCATCAAAAAAATTCCATGTTATTGATGTATTACCTTGTAGAATCTCACCCCCATTTGGAGATATTAAGTTTACTACGGGATCATGGTTAACAAATATATCGAAATAATCATCGCTAATATCCTCATCGTATCCCCCATTTCCATCGTCCGCCTCTATTTTTACCCTAACTTGGTCGTATCTTTGAGTAAAACCCGTCAGATCCCATTCGTAAGAAGTCTCATTTACTAATCCAGAAACTATTGGAGTCCACCCTGCCCCCGCAATGTCATATAATAAGTTAAATGTTATGGTATCACCTTCAGGATCAGAATAATTCCAAGTTATATTCGCAGTTTCTTGTAGAATTTCACCTCCATTCGGAGAAGTTAAATTAACATTAGGGTTTTCATTACTTCTAATAGTAAGTTCCACATACATTACTGAAATTTCTTGTGTTTTTACACCTACAATTCCTGTAATACTTATTTCAATCCTTAAATCATTTAATTCAGATTGTGATAATTCTAAATCCGGCCATGGACTTGCACTAAGCCAGTAGAAACTACTTTCATCAAATTGAACTGAGTTAGATGAGGAATAGGTTCCTGTCCCAATTCTCCATCTAAAACCTGTACGAATAGTAACTTCTCCAGGACCACCTCCAACTTGCCCCCTTGCATATATTTCTATTCCTGTGACAACTTGACCTGGATTTAAAGTTATAGAACTCATCTCGACCTCGCAATCATCTAGATCATGATCACCAATAATATATTCACTATCTCCTCCAGCCGCAGGTGAACTTACATTATCATTTATTTTCGTATATAAATAACCACCACCTGGTACAAGTGTAAAACCACTATTTGTTAGGTCATCGTCTGGTCTAATAATTTGAGTGGAATATGTGTACGAATTTTCAGGTTGAATTGAATTCTCTTTTTCCGAAACGAGATTACTAGTGTTTGAGTCACCTTTAATAAAAAATGTTAAACCAAAAAAAAAACCAAAGCTTACAGCTAATAAAACGAATATTGCCTTTTTTTGTCGTGACTTCAATTCGATCCCATTGAATTCAAATAATTAGTATTTCTGTTAACTATACATTTTGTATATTTAAAAGTCTTATTTAAATCGATCTGGTAATTCAATGCCATGATGAATTTTCACAAGGCAATTTAGGTTAAATCTATTAGTTATAATTTAAAAGAGTAATGCTTTCTACAGATTTCCTCTTTAAAATGAAAAAGAAATAAAAAATATTTAGGCTAAAGTGAATTTCTTACGTTTTTTTTTGTTCCCTTAGCACAAAGAAAAATACCCGCGATACATCCACTAGCTCCAACAATGAATATGTTAAAGGAAGGTATCGTTTCTAATTCTTCTATTGCCGCATTAATTACAAATGGATTGTCGCTAACATCCTCTGCGTATCCATTATATTCATCGCGTACTTGTACTTTTACTCTAACTTGATCGTAAATAAAAGCAAATCCACCTAGATCCCATTCGTAAGAACTTACATTCACTAATCCAGATGCTATAGGTTGCCATATAGTCCCTGCGATATTGTACGAAATGTTGAATGTTAACGTATCCCCATCAAAATCAGAGCAATTCCATGCTATCGTTGAGTTTCCTTTTAGAGTTTCACCTCCGTTTGGAGAGGTTAAGGTTATTGTAGGATCGTGGTTAAAAAAAATTTCGAAATAATTATCGCTAACATCTTCATTAAAACCCTCATATCCGTCGTCTACTTCAATTTTAACTAAAACTTGATCAGATCTTTGAGGAAATCCGCTTAAATCCCATTCGTAGGATGTTTCATCTACTAATCCTGAAACTATAGGCGTCCATCCCGCACCCGCAATATCATAAGATATATTAAATGTTAATGTATCTCCATCAGTATCAGAGCAATCCCATGTTATCAACGAGCTCTCTTGTAGAACCTCACCTCCATTTGGAGAGGTTAGATTTACGATGGGATCGTGGTTAACAAATATTTCGAAATAATCATCGCTATGATCGTAATCATAACCCCCGTTTCCATCCCAAGCTTCTACCATAATTCTAACACTATCACACCTTTCAGTAAATCCACTTAAGTCCCATTCGTAGGTGTTCACATTTACTAACCCAGAAACAATAGTGTGAAACGTCCCAGATGGGATTATGCTATAAGATAATTCATAAGTAAGAGTTTGACCTTCAGGATCAGAATAGCTCCAATTTATCAAAGCAGTGTCTTGAACGATTTCGCCTCCGTTTGGAGAGATTACATTGACAGTCGGATCTTCGTTGCTTTTAACGGTAATTTCAGCGTATACAACCGATATATGTTGTTCTTTATCAATCTCATCAATTCCTCCAATGCGTATTCTAATTTGTAAATGATCTAATTCATTTTTAGATAAATCTAAATTATCCCATGAAATAGTACTAAGCCAGTGGAAACTATCTTCATCAAAATTAACTGATTTGGGTGTTGAGAAGCTTCCCCCTTCTAATCTCCAGTCAAATTTTACATTCAAAGTTGTATCTCCAGGAGTACCTCCTTTTCTTCCCCGAGCATAAATTTTAATGCTTGTAAAACTCTGTCCTTCAAGCTGGTAAGTTGTACTCATTTTAACTTCACAACTATCTGTTGTAACATCGCCTATAATATAACTACTATCTCCACCGGAACTAGGGTATGTTACAACTTCATTAATTTTATTAAATATTGGACTACTTTGAAAACCATTATTCGATACGTCCTCATTTGGCCTAAGAATTCGGGTAGTATATGTCCACGATTCTTTAGGTTGAGTTAAAACATCTTCGTCTAATGATTTATTATCCAAGACATAACTATTGATATTAACGCCTACTCCTACAAATAATAAAAGTACTGATAGACTTATTGTTAATAAAAAAAATTTCGATTTTTTTTGCTGTATCATCATTTTATTCACATTGAATTCAAATTCAAATTTAATTTTAAAGTTAAATATACATCTTACATATTTTAAAGTCTTATTTAAATCACTCTGGTAATTCTATATCATATTGAAAAGCAAAAAAATAAGTTTCATTAAAAATCTTAATTCAAACCAAATATTGGAGAATATTTTTAGTAGAAATAAAGAATCAATATATTAAGTAATCAAATCTACGATTTTTTGTAATTTCTTAATCACATCAATGGAATTCTTACCAAAAAGTCTGATAATAGGCTCCTTACCGATCGCTCCTTTATCCCAAATGATATCTGGTATTTTACCTTTATTAGCCATACTTTCTTTAATTAACCATTGCATAGTTGAAAATTCTTGTTTTTTAATCTTTTCTGGCTGATCTTCTCTAATAATCTCTTGTAATTCTAAATCAGAGTTTTGCTGAATTAAATCTATCCAATTTGGGTCATACTTAAGATTTATTACGTAATTAATTGAATTATCGAACTTTTTCGCCGAGAGAATTAATCGAGCGGTATGATTTGAGACTCCAAACTTTATTTCTCCGGAAGCTTGGGGATAACCATTAACAATTGTAATTCTACCTTCAATACCCGCGATATCCTCTTTTATAGTAGCGTTAGGTAAGGCCCCTGATATATTCATTCTAACTTCAGGAATTAATTTGCTAAACTTTTTCAACCTAGAGATAAAACTGTAGATTTCCTTAATTTGATTTATAACTTCCACTCTTTCTTCTGAAATAGTTAGATCTATTGCTTTACCTTTATCGGGTAATTCAACAAACTTCTGAAATTTAGCGTCAAAAAAGTTTTCTGCTTTTTCAATAGCCATAGCTAAGGGATTTCCTTTAGCAAGAAAAGCAGCTATAGCAGAAGAAAAAACGCATCCCGTTCCGTGGACATTTCCATTAAATAATAGTTTTGACTTTTGATATAAAGTAAATTCATAATTTTCATTGGAACCTATTCCTTTACTGATACATACGAGATCGAAAATCTCTCCTTGTTTAGTTCCCGCACTTTTAATAACAACTGCTTTCTCCGCATCCAATGTCTGCTCATCAGAATATAACTTTTTTACCAATATTATTGCTGCTTCCTTGAGTTCAGCAATATTTTCTGTAGTTTTATTTAATAAATCTCGGTTCGCATAAAAACCGGCTTCATTAATGTTTGGTGTAAGGACTTTTACGTGCGGAAACAAACCTCTTTCTATTTCTAATTCGAATCCCTCGCTTGAGAGTCTTCCACCTGCGCTCGAGATCGAAACAGGATCCAAAATAGCGATTAAATCGTGTTTTCTAACTATATCTACGATAATGTCTAACGCTTTGACATCTGGAATCATCCCTATTTTAACATACTTAATAGGATAAGAAGTAAAAATAGCATCTAGCTGTTTATTTAAATCGTCTGAAAGAGATTGATATCCATAAAATTCCGTAGCACTTTGATAAGTAATAGCCGTTATTACAGAAAAAGGGTGTACTCCACACCTATCAAACGTTCTAATATCTGCTTGAATTCCCGCGCCACATGTAGGGTCTGAACCGGCAATAGTTAAACAAAAAGTTTTCATTCTATAGTGTTAGTAATTTATTACTAATTAACTCTATCAAACGCCCATTTGGCTTGATCTTTTAAACCTAAGGCTTCATAGGATTTTCCAAGGAATAAAAACCCTTCTGGATAGTCGTATTTTTCTTTTACTAATTTAGTTAATAAGCTAATTGCCATATCGTAACGACCTCTCAAGTAATTAATCTTTCCCTTTAAAAACAAAAGGTTTTGGTTTTTTTGATTTGAAGTGGTATCGTTATCGTGTAAATCTAACCTTGATAAAGCGTACTCGTATTCTTTTGCAACCATTAATACCTCAATAGATTCAACAAATTTCAGAAATATAATTTTTTCAGCAATTTTCCCCATTTGTTTGACTTTTTCTTGCTTCAGTTCACTTTCTAAAGCTTCGTGTTTTTCATGCTCTCTTTGCTGAATAAAATCTTTAAAGCCTTCAATAACGTGAATCGAGTACGGTTCTCTACATAAAGGACAGTTTGAAGCGTGAAGTAGCCACTCTTTCAAGCAATCCGTATGTGTAGGATGTCCGTTAGGGCACTCTTGGAAAGAATCTACACCTTCAATAATATCCAGATGACAAATAATACAAGTAGCCATATCAGAAAACTATTATTCAGAAAACTATTTAATAAATTATAAAATTATTACTTTTAAACCTAGGTTTTTATTTAATAATTCAATCTAATATAATCGTATTATAAACCCATCATGTCTTTAAACAAAAAACGACTTTTTAATGAACTTCTTACTAACTTTCTGCTCGTTAATGACGATGTAGAAGCTCTAATCGTATCAGATCGAGAAGGATTTATTATAGCTGGCCAAAAAAAAGCAAGCACTGATATGGAATTAGTATCTGTATTAACAGCATTAATAAATCCACTTTTAGAAAGAATGCGGGAAGAATTTGCCTTTCAAAAGTTTGGATCAGCTAGTTTTGACACCGAAAAAAACCGATTGCTCTTTATTTCTATAGACGAAAATGTAACTCTTAGCATAGTTTTAGATGTTTTAGCTTCTGTTGATAAAATTAGCCCATACGCTTATTTTCTAGCAGAAAAAACTGCTCAAATCATATTTGCAAGCGAAGGCGATTTAATTCAAGTTAATGTACCGAATTTTGAAATAGAATCTAATACTTCTGATAGTACAAGTAGAATAAAAGAACAAATATACCAACTCCGCCTAGATTCCGGAGGGATTTACAAATTTAAATTTATAATAATTGGCGATAGTTCAGTGGGAAAAACTTCTATTATAAGAAGGTTTGTAGAAAATAGATTTACTCTCGATTATCGGGCAACTTTAGGGCTTAATGTCTTATCTCACTCAATTAAATTTTACGGAAACGAGGTATCTTTATCGCTTTGGGATGTAGGCGCCCAAGAATACTTTAAACGCTTCAGAAAGACTTACTACGTAGGTGCACAAGCTGCTTTTATAGTTTTTGATGTATGTAATCGAGAATCGTTCGACAATGTGAAAATTTGGTATAAAGAGCTAGATGAATTTATAGGAAATAAGAAAATTCCAATCACAATCGTAGGAAATAAGGTAGATTTGTCGGATCAGCGAATCGTTAAATTTAAAAACGGTGTTGCTTTAGTTGATGAACTTTCAAAGGATTATTCTGGTGGAGATATCTCATATATTGAAACCAGCGCTTTAACAGGCGAAAACATAGAAGACGCGTTCAGCTTGATAGCATATCATTATATAATGAAGAGTAAAGAAAGAGAAGAACAAAAGCTAGAAGAAAATTTAATGGATCAAATTAAGTCGATTTTAAATAAGAAAGGAAAATTAATTGTCTCGTTTGTAACTGATAGTCCGTTTTGGAGTCCAGGGCTACAAATCTTAAACGAAGTAAATAAATTGTGTGAGTGTGAGAAAGTAATTGACGACAAAGAAAAAAGATTATACGAATATTCCAATGGATTATTAATAAAGAACTTTCTTTTTGATAATTTAGATGTAACAGATTCTGATGGCGTTTTCGTCATATTTGACGCTCGAGATAGGAAGCATATCGAACCAAAGTGGAAAGACGTTGTTGTCAATATAATCAAAAACCTTGGCGAAAACAAAGTTGCCCTAATAGGTGTAAGAGTATCTGAGCAGAGTGATTGGTCAAATATTATGGAAGAATTTAATGTTAACGAATATCTAGAAAAGAGGATGATATCTCTTTTATTTTTTAAGATTGGTTTCGAGTATCGCTTGGAAATCTACGACCAACTTGAAGTAATGTTTAACACCATCATAAATTAAAATATCCTCCATTATTTCTAATTGAAATTTTATCACTCTGGGATGTTGGGACACAAATTTTATTTATAATTTTATAAATTGAAATAGCTACTTTTAAAAATAAGTTATATTATATTTATGATAAGTACAAATTCCGTTTGATATTGTTCATATTTGAAGGTAGATTCTATTGATTATTAACAGAAATCAACTTTTTAACGAGATATTAAGTAATTTTTTAGAAAGATTTACAGAAGTTGAAGCGATTATCGTCTCTGATGTCGAAGGATTCGTTATTGCGGGAGAAAAAAGAAAAGATATTGATCTCGAAATTGTATCTGTTTTGACTACACTTATAAACCCGCTCTTACAAAGGATCCGAAATGAATTCTCTTTCAAAAAATTTGGGACTGCTGCGTTTGACACAGACGAATACCGTTTACTTTTTGTTACTATTGACGAAGAGAGAATATTAAGTATAATCTTTAACAGTATGGCTTCAGTAGAAAAGGTTGCGCCTTATACTTACTTTCTAGCTGAGAAATCAGCTCAAATACTGAACGCCCAAACGGGCGATTTAATACAATTGGCAATTCCCGATTTTGATAATGAAGCTGAAAGACATGAAAGGTTAAAAGCATCAATATGTCAATCGGAATTCAGTGAATGCGGTAATTATGCATTTAAATTCGTAATTGTTGGTGATCATGAGGTTGGAAAAACATCATTGATTCGTCAATTTGTAGAGCGCAAATTTACACACGATTATAGAGCCACTATTGGCTTAAATATTTTAGCACATAATTTCGATTTTGAAGGAAATGAGATTGGTGTTCAGTTGTGGGATATTGGGGCACAACAATATTTCAAACGCTTTCGCAAGATTTATTACACGGGTGCAGAAGCTGCTTTTATCGTTTTTGATCTTACTAGAAGAGAATCGTTTGAAAATGTAAAGAGTTGGCATAAGGAAATATCTAACCTTATCGAAGAAAAAAATATTCCCATAGTGATCATTGGTAACAAAAGCGATTTGAGCGAACAACGATTAATATCCACCGAAGAAGGAGAAGTTTTAGCCAAATCATTTTCTGAAAATGCCTCTTCCTATATAGAAACGAGCGCACTTACGGGAAATAACGTTAAAGACGCGTTTGAATTAATTGCTTATCATTACATAGTAAAAAGAAAAAGACAAGAAAAGGATAGAATCAAGGATGATCTAATAGAAGCGATTGATTTCGCTTTAAAAGAGTTGATTATATTAGAATTAACTTTTATTACTTATAGCATGAGTTGGAACCCTGGATTTCATACCATATTAGATATCGAAAAACTAGGCGAATTTTCTAAGATAAAAGATAGTAGCGAAGAAAAATTATACACTTATAAGAACGGAGTGATCTTAAGTAGTTTTCTTTACGATAAATTTAACCTTTCTAATTCCGATGGTGCTTTTTGTATATTCGACGCTAGAGACAAAGAGCACATCGATCCTAATTGGAAGGAGATTTTAATTCAAATTATTCAAAAAATTAGAAAAAAACGAACAATTATCGTTGGAGTTCGAGTTTCTGACGACAATAACTGGTCCCAATTAATGGAAGAGTTTGTTATTGACAAAGATTTAGAAGAAAAGGTTGTATCAATAATATTTCTAAAAATTGGTTCTGATTACAGAGAAAAAATACACGATTACCTTAAGCTCATGTTAAGCACTATAGTTAACACGAGAAACTTAAAATATTAATATATTACTTTTTTAACCTACTTTTTAATTGTTCGGCGATTAAGTCGCCCATTTTCTCGGTTGAGAGCGTTTTTAATTTCTCACTTTTTATGTCTACAGTTCTCCCTTCTTTAAGGGCTTCTTCGACTGCTTTATCAACTTCGTTTCCTATTTCAAGTGAATTAAACGACTCCTGCAGCATTAATTTTACGCTTAAAATCGTACCAATAGGGTTAGCTATCCCTTTTCCGGCTATATCGGGAGCAGAGCCGTGAATAGGCTCGTACATAGATACTTTTCCAGGATTAATATTTCCACTGGAAGCCATTCCTAAACTTCCTATTAGAAACGCTCCCTCGTCACTAATTATATCTCCAAACATGTTTCCCGTAACAACTGTTTGAAATTTATAAGGTGCTCGAATAAGCCATTGACAATACGCGTCAACGTAAATATCTTCTTTTTGGATTTTTGGATAGTTTTCACCTATTTCGTGAAATATTTTACGCCACAATTGACTAGTCTTTAGAAGGTTTGCTTTATCAACAGAAGTAACTTTGCTATGTCCCTTTTTTTTGGCAAATTCAAAAGCGTACTTTATTATTCGTTCACAGCCTTTTCTAGTGTATAGCATTAGGTTCTGAGCAGAATTCTCGTCTATGCTCCCTATATTTTTATAGAGCCCCTCAGTATTTTCCCTTACAAAAGTGATATCTATCCCGTTACCTATAAATTCGTCTTTCAATGGGCATTTTTCGCGAAGTATGTCGTATAGTTTAATTGGTCTTAAATTAACGTATAAATCTAACCCCTGTCTGATCTTCATTATAGCACTCTCTGCTACTCCAAAAGGCAAATCAGGCAATCCTAGGGCCCCAAACAATAACGCATCGGAATTCTTAATCGTTTCAAACGATTGTTCAGGAAGGTTGTTACCAAACTTTTTCCAGACTTCCCCTCCCGCTGGTGCTTCTTTGAATTCAAAATCAAACTCAGTGTAACCCGAAACGATTTCGAGAACTTTTACTCCTTCGTTTACAACCTCAGGACCTACACCGTCCCCCCTACATACAGAAATGATTTTTTTCATGAGATTTCAAGTCAAGTAATATAATTGTGTAAAATAAATTACCAGATGTTATAAAACTTATCAGATCTGGAAAATAAAGAAAAAAAAGTGCAAAATTTTAAATCAATTAAGCGTTATGTAATCAAAATCAAGAAGATAACAAAATCTTTGAAATCATTAATTTTTATCCCGAAAATAATTCAGACAATAATATTTTAACCAAAGCTAGCCCATGTCCTCTATGTTTAAATCTGCATCATCTACATTTTCCAAAACAAAAAAAGATCTCTGATCTAACGGCTCAGAAGAGCATCTCCCGCTTTTCTTCTCTAACATCGTAATTTTGTCGATCGGATGAAATTATTAACCGAAACATATCCTATCAAAAATATTACGCAAGTTTTAAATATTTAAAAGAAAATATATAATATAATAAGGTTCAAATTGAAAAATGTGAACTTTAGAAAAAAATATTAAAAAGTTAAAAGTGGAGGAATGAAAAAAATGGCTAAAAAAGTATTTGCCTGGTCACCAGTTCGAAAGTTAATGAAAGATAACGGCGCTGAAATGGTCGCTCGCGAAGCAGTAGACGCTTTAATCGACTATTTAGAGAAAGCAGCGAGAGGAGTAACCAATAAAGCATTAGAAATGACTCGACACGCCGGCCGAAAGAAATTAACTGTCAACGACATGACCTTGGCAATGAAGTTATTATAAGTAAGTCTGTTAATAAAAATTATTTAATTTTTTCTTTTTTTATTTTAAATGTAAAAATATTAATTTTTACTCTCATTTTGATTTCTTAATCAAATTCAATGAGTTATGGATATTATTTGATGTTAAATCATGACTGAAGAAAAAAAAGTTAAAGAAGATAAGAAAGAAGAAGAAGATGACGTATTTCCTTTCATAGAAGGAGAAACCATTGATTTAGTTGCTGGTAACTCTAAATGGGCTAATTTAGTTTGTAAATGGATGAACGATCCAAAAGTTCGTCATTATTCTCGAAATATGTGGCCAAAGACTCTCGAAGAAGTAAAGAAATGGTTCGAACCCACACCAGACAGACAAATGAGGGAATTTATTGTCTTTACCGTTTATCATAAGCACGCAAAACGGCCAATTGGTAGTATAGGATTTAATCACATTAATTGGGTTAGTAGAAATGCTAACATATTTTTAACAATCGGAGAACCTGAATATTGGGGGAAGGGAATAGCTGGTGAAGCTTCTAATCTCATGATCAATTACGGTTTTACTGAATTGAATTTTCATAAAATTTTTGCTGGAGTTTTTACACCAAACAGTAGGTCTCTTCGCGCAGCTGAAAAATTAGGTTTTGAAAAAGAAGGCGTTTTAAAAGAAGAAATGTACGTTGACGGGCAATATCACGACATACACAAATTCGCGTTGTTTAAAAGAGATTGGAAAATGAAAGAATGAAAGATGATTAACAATTAATAATTGAAGGATTAATGATGACAGAAGAAAAAAAAGATAAAGAAGGTAAGGAAGAAGAAAATGATGTATTTCCTTTTATAGAAGGAGAAAGGATCGATTTAGTCGCTGGAAATTCGAAATGGGTAAATTTATTTTGTAAATGGATTAATAATCCAAAAGTTCGTCATTATTCTCGAAATATATGGCCAAAGACTCTTGAAGATGTAAAAAAAGGTTCGAACATTCACCAGACAGACATATTAGGGATGTTGCAAATTTTATGATTTTTCATAAGCAAGAAAAACGGCCAATTGGTAGTGTGGGGTTAGATGAGATCAATTGGGTAGTAGGAACGCTAATCTTTTTGCATTGATCGGGGAACCCGAACATTGGGGAAAGGGTATAGCCGGTGAAGCTTGTGCACTAGTGATTAAATACGGTTTTACCGAATTGAATTTACATAAAATTCATGCGGGAATCTTTAGCCCAAATAAAAGATCTCTTCGCGCAGCTGAGAAATTGGGATTTGAAAAAGAAGCAATTATAAAAGAAACAATATATATTGATGGAAAATATCACGATAATCATAGATTTTCGCTTTTAAAAAGAGATTGGAAAATGAAAGACGATTAATATTAAGCAAACGATTGGTGAGTAAATTATAGAAAAAAATACACAAATAAGATTTATTGAGGGGGAACGCATAGAACTTCTCCCAATTAATTCTGAAAATGTAAAGATCCACGCTAGATGGAAGAACGACCCTAAAGCGAGATTATACGCCCGAAATCTTTTTCCAGTGTCCCCTGAAGATCTAAAGAAGCGTTTAGAGCAACAACAAGAGCGACCAAAGAGAGATATTTCTTTTGAAATTTATAATAAAGAACTTGATAAAATTATTGGTTTTGTAGAATTCCATAATATTAATTATATAAATCACGCAGCAGATTTAAGCGTCTTAATAGGAGAAAAAGAATTATGGGGTAAAAATTTGGGTACAGAAGCAGCAAAACTAATGATCAAATACGGATTTGAAGAATTAAACTTAGTTAGGGTTACAGCTTCAGCTTTAAGGCCAAATGAAGGAGCTTGTCGTATGCTTGAGAAAATTGGAATGAAACTCGAATTAGTACTGAAAAATCAAACATATTTCAACGGAGAGTATGTCGATGAATTGATCTTTTGTATTTTTAGAGAAGAATGGGAACAGACGAATAAATAATTACTATTTTAAAAAATCAAATGAATAATTTAAACTGAAAACTTATGAGGTTATAGAAGATGGAAAAACCAGAAGTTTTTCCCTTTATTTTAGGAGAAAACATTGACTTGGTTGCTATTAATTTAGAACACGTTAATTTGTACGCGAAATGGATAAACAACCCTCGCGTAAGAAGATATGCTCGTAATACAATGCCAATTACCGCTGATGAATCAAAAAAATGGTTTGAACCAAGGGAAGGGATAAAGGAATTTGTAACTTTTGAAATTTATCATAAAAAGGATAAAGTACCAATTGGAACTTGTGGATATGGACGCATTGATTGGATAAATAGACACGCTAATACATTTATGTCAATAGGCGAGCCAAAATATTGGAATAAAAACTTAGGAACCGAAGCATCGAAACTTTTAATTGATTATGGATTTGGAGAGCTTAATTTTCATAAGATTTACGCGGGAATATTTGAGCCTAACATAGGTTCGTGGAGCGTGGCTGAGAAAGCTGGTTTTGTGTTAGAAGGTGTTGAGAAGAAGATGATGTATATCGATGGAGAGTATGTCGATGCGAGGATGTATAGATATTTAAAAGAAGATTGGCTAAAATCAAAGAAATAAAATAATATTTACATTTGATATAAATATGAAGAATCAAGATATTTTTACCTTTATCGAAGGAGAAACTATAGATCTCGTCCCGTTAAATATTGAAAATATCAAACTATACGCAAAATGGGAGAATCGCCCAAAAGTTCGGATCTACTCTCGTAATATTTTACCTCGTACTGTAGAAGAGCTTAAGAAATATCTAGAGCCTTCCGATAAAAAACTTAAAAATGAAGTAAGTTTCGAAATTTGGCACAAAAAAGATAAAAAGACGATTGGCTTTGGTGAATTGGCTGATATCAACTGGTACAACCAACAAGCCTATTTAGGGTTGATTATCGGAGAGCCCGATTATTGGGGGCAAAAAATTGGAGAAGAAGCTACAAGGTTATTAGTTGAATATGCGTTTAACGAACTAAACATTTTTAAACTTAAAGCCTCTATCCTCGTTGTTAATAAAGGGTCGTGGCGTTGCGCAGAGAAAAACGGTTTTACCCGCGAAGCTACAATTAAGAAAGATATGTATGTTAACGGAGAATACTTGGATAATTATATTTATTCGCTCCTAAAAGAAGATTGGTTAAAAATAAAAATATAAAAAGTATTTCATTAGTGTGAAGCACATATTAAAACTTAATTCCTAATATCCTCTCACTCCATATGGATTTAAGATAAGTCGCAGCAATTCCTAAAAAATCTATTAATTCTAACGTTTCATAGTTACCTTCCAGAGATAAAATAACCTCCCCTTCAAGATCAAGAATTTCACCTTTCTCTTTTAAAATTTCACACATAGGTCCGTCATCATTACCAATTTTTGAATCTAAAATGAAAGCTATTTGCGAATCAATATTGTTTAAGATATTATTATGTTTATCAAACTTCATTAGAGGAAATCCGGTTTTGTTTTTAACTACGTTTCCTTCTAAAGAACCTATTTTTTTATTTTTTTTATTTAAATAATTTTTTCCATCTATATATCCTATTTTTTTATGCTTACTATTATACACTTCTAACATTTTTACACCTTTAGTGTTTTTAATTAATAAAATTATTGTATATATCTAAGTTTTTCCAAAAAAGGAGTGTTTCAATAGCTTATTCATTTAATAATTTCATATAACGAGTAATTAGACTCTTAACTTAAACCTAAAAAATAAATAAAACAGTATCAAAGGATTTAGATGTTAGAAACCCCTTGAGCTGAATCTTATCTTTCGTAAATTTTATTTCAATTTTGCAAATGCTTATATTCAAACTTTAAATTGATTTCCATCGGAAATCTACCTTAAAACTTTTAAGAAAGAAGTGATATTATTAATATATGCTACCAGGCAATATATTTCCTAATTCGGTTAGGAACTCGGGCATAAAATCACTTCTTTCAAATCATAATATGCTGTCTTTTTTTAAAAAGTTTTGTGATGAAGTTACCTCTCGTACCTGGCGTTTTAAAAAGGGCAAGAATTCGAGATATGAAGAGGAGGAGTTTTTGAAGGTGTTCTTCTTCTCAGAATTACTAGGTAGGTCCATTCATGACACGAGTGAATTGCTCAACGCCCATCTAATGAGCCATAGAGGAGGAAGACCAAAAATATTTGCGGATGGACGGAGAAAGCGCGCGATACCTCACCAAACAGAAGTCAACAAGTATCTCCGCAAGATTGGGTTTAGGAAAGCGCAGAAGATCTTACGTGGGTGCTTGGATGGGCAGCTCTTGGATGCCTTAAAACAAGAGTTCATCTCAAAGAAGGTAAATGTGCTCATTGATTTCACTGAACATCCTTATTTTGGAAAGAGAGAGGATAACATGATCAAAGGAACGAACCGGCAGAAAGGAACGCTAAAAATGCGTCATTACCTCGGCTTCTCGATATTGTCCCGAGAAACACATCTTTATGCAGGATTGGAACAAGTGGCAACGGGTCAGTCTAAAATACCCATCATCTTAAAGTTTCTTGAAAGATTACTTAAGCTGGGATTTAAGTTAGGCTTCGTGTTGATGGATAGAGAATTCTATAGAGCTGAACTATTAGATAGGATTAAAGGAATGGGGGGTGAGGTCATCATTCCTGCCAAGAAATATAAAAAGATCAAGCAATTCCTTACCGATTATCTCAAGGGAACGCATGGTCGAGTGCGGAAATACACGTTTTCTAGCAAGACGGCCGCAAAATGTCGATTTTCTCGGCATGTTTATGTGATAATAAAAGCAAAAAATCAATTCACTCTTCAAGGAGTCAAGCGAGATTATAAAGCGGGAAGAATATCGTTGGACGATGCTCGAAAGCGTTTATTCTTAATAATGACTACCGAGAAGCCTCGAGGCAAGACAAGCTCTTGGGCGTCCCGCACGGCACTATTTTATCGTCGACGATGGTTGATCGAAACAGGTTTCTCCGACTTAAATCGAATTAATCGTCGTTGGAAGTCAAACTATGATAATGTCCGATATTTGGATATGTTGGTAAGAATGCTCCTATATAATTCGTGGAAAATGAATAAAAAGCTAATTCAAATTTCTAGTAGAAATCAAGGTAAGGGGCCAGGTTGGACATTAGTTCAAAATCAAGACTACTTGATGGAATCATTTCTTTCATCAGAGAAAAAATCACGTGGGGTGGTCGGATAAATTACAAATAATGTCGGCTTGCTGACCATCGAAAATAATAATAAAAAAAATAAATACTTAGATACTGAAATAAAAAAAGGAAAGAAAGAAGATGATTTTTTTGCTGGATAATAATGTGCTAGCCCTTTAGATTAAAAATTAAAAAAAATCTTTCTTTTAGAATCATTTCGAAGTTAAAACCCCTGCTCGAAAAAAATTTTCTTTTAAATATGTACGATTTTGTAGTTTTTTAAATTTTAATTAAAACTAAAAAAATTTACGCGTGAAGCATTATGCAACTAAAAATAAACGAAAAAAGAAAAGTAGCGCTAATTGCAATCGTTTCAATTGCGCTTACCTTTTGTTTCTTGGCAAACGACGATTCGAGGCAAGCTCTGCCAGACGGCTCCGAAAAATTTAACGCTGAACGTGGGAACTACTTCGAACTTTTAAACGCCGCTAACGCGACCAACTTGGACTTTATAGAAAGCATTTTCGACGCTAAAGGCAACAATTACGCCCAAAAAGGCTATTATCCGCAGGTTTACCAGCCATCGCTTCAGGCTACTTATTACGCTTTATACGTGTTAAACTCCATCGGAAAACTAAGCGAAATCGACCAAGGGGAAGTTACTAATTACGTAATGTCTTTTTACAATTCTACCTCCCATCAATTTTTAGACGCCAGCGCGAAAAGATACTTGGCTTCTACGATACCGGGCTTGTATTTACCCTTAACTACGTTGCTTGAGATTAATTGCTACGCGGTGCTTTCCTTAGACATTCTTAACGCTTTAAGCTTAATCGATACAGCCGAAACCATCGATTTTATTTGGCAGTGCTACCACCCTAACCTACACGGATTTATAGGTCAGCCGTACGAAGTTTCCTTAGAAGATGGTTTTAAAATTCCCACTGCTGACAACACTTATTACGCGGTGACAACGCTCGACCTCCTTATATCTGACTGGGGCTCGTATCCCCAAGAAAGGAGCGGTATCGTGGGCTATATAGACGGGTTGCAATCGTTAGGCTCTCACACTGGATTTTTTAACGACAAAAATTACCTGTTCGATTCTTTGTTAGAGTTGGAACCGAACCAATTCGCCTCTTTTTACGCCGTAAAAACCTTAGAAACTTTCGGAAGTAGCTATATTAATGTTATTGACGCAAATAGATTTCACCAAGACTTAACCGACCTTTACCACCCCGAAGATTTTTACTTCGACATATCTTCGGTGGCTTGGCTCGATAATTACACTAACGTAGTGGCAACTGCTATCAATCTAGAACTGTCGGACTTAACGGGCTTTACGGGGATTGATAGAGCAGGGGTAATTGGTTTCATAATCGACAATCGGAACGCTTTGGGCGGTTGGGACGCCTCGACTACCATTAAGTACCACGAGTTAATCGACACTTTCCAAATAGTTCGCTCGCTGGCAAACACGGGGGCTATTTCGGAATTGGATTTAAGCGCGAAAGACGAAATCGCTAGCTTTATAAAACTTTTCTCTCGGTATAATGGCTACTCGTTGCTTTCGGAAGATTACACGTCAGTAGAACTTATCCATACTATTATCTCTTCTTACGATTATTTCGATAAAATAGCGGACTTAGACATACAAGGGTTGTACGACCTGTTAGAAGGTAGCGCGCTATATATGGGCGGGAGAAACTACTTTTCTGCCTGTACTAACCTGAACCCAAATGTCCCGAGTTTTCGCTCTAAACCGTTCGATTATTACACTCTGGGGTATCACAAGCACGTCGACGAAATAAACGTGATGTACTCCCATAAAGAAACTTACTCGATTCTTAGTTCGCTTCAGAAGATATTTAAACTTAACGATTTTGCCGCTTCCCGAGACCTTAATTCCGTATTGCAAGGAGTAATCGACTCGCAATTTCTCGATCCAGCTCCAGAATACCAAGAAAACTTCGGAGCTTTTTTGCACGATAACATATATAGTTCTTCGGAATGGAAAAATAGAATGATTTATCTGAAATACTCTTTTTACGCGATAAAAGTTATGGAGCTTATTTCCGATTATCTAGGGTTAGGTTCTATTACTAATTTGAGTTTCGATAAAACCGCCTTGGCGACTTATATCGTTAGAAACGTCGTGGAAACGCCCTTGGAGCTCTATTTTGACTTAAAATACTCCGATAAAGTAGAAGACCGTTTAGAAAACCTGTACTACGCGATTTACGCTCTGAAAGCGACCGATCAATTCGCTCTAAACTCCTCAAAAATCGAAAACTTCGCGGTAAACAACTTAAACTACTCAAACGTTAAAAACCTATATTATTGCTACAAAATATCCGAGATTTTAGACTTAGAAATCGCCTTCGACGTGGAGCAATCGCACGGTCTGATACGCTCGATTTATTCAGATACTTACAACGAGTTTTATTTGTCTTCCAACAGAGAAAGAATAGAACAAGAGGCGCTTCTCTGGGTTTGCGAAATGGCTAAAAACGATCGGGTGCGAATAAACGCTCAATATTCCCCCTCAGTTGTCTTAGGGGGGGTTAACGCGATCTCAGCGGAGTTATGCAACGTTATTCTTTCCGATTTTGGACAATACGCGACGGTCAAGCTCGAAAGCGTCCAACTCGGAACGATTTTATTCGATCAGACGACATATCACACCTATCAAAAAGATATACAAATACCTATCGCTCCCGAGAATTACCCCGTCGTTACAGGTAATATAACCGCCTACGATGGCAATAGAATAATCGGACAAGTACCAATATCGTTTAACACCACTTTTGATAGTAGCTTTGTAATCTCCTCAAATGCGGGAAGTCCTGACGACGACGGCAATTTTACTTTAACGTGGACAGTCTCTAATGGTGCAAACAACTACTCGGTTTATCAATATTCTAGTTATATCGCAGAAATTAACGGTAGCTTAACGATATTAGTAGTAGAGATTGAAAACCT
>JABCSY010000140.1 GCA_018238625.1 Promethearchaeota archaeon | reverse complement strand
GAGGTGTAGTAACCCGTCTCAAACTGACAGAATCATTTCCTCTATCTGAAGTGGGTTGGGGGGGACTGCCAGAATAGTTGGGGTGAAAATCGTATCCTACAAAACCCTGTGTATCTTCATTGGTTACATCTTTTACGTCTGTATAATCGGTACTGAACACCGTATGTAAATATCGCGCCACATATTCAGTGCACTGGTAATAACTGGCGCCACTTCCATAGCCTCCATTGTTTTTCGAGTTCAGATAGGAAGGAACATCATTCAAGCGATCCATTTCATATACAAATTCTCCACCGATCCATTCACCTTCGGTTTCGAAATCAGGAAACTCATACCAGGTAGCAGCTTCTGCGGATAGATTTAAACAAAAGAGTAATAATAGTGCTAAGAAAATTTTACCTAAAAATAATAAATGGATAGTAGATCTTTTATCTTTAGTTCGTAGATTTAGCATGGGTTCTTCCTTTAGAAACACAAATAAGAAAAGTGATGATAAAATTGATCTTCTTGTTACACGCCTCATGCTTGCACCTCCTTAGCTCATACCGAGTGAACAACATACGGGTCGCCCATTGGATGGTAGTATCGCGTTACTTCACACAAAAAATGCTATTGAAAAACATGAGTAAGCTGGATCTACAGATATTAAATACAAGAATATTATCAAAAACAGTTAAAAAATCATATTTTTTTAACTTCTAAAAATATCAGAGAAATTTAAATTTGGTTAATTATCTCTTTCAAAATCTCTTCATTGAAAGATCCAATTGTAATTCCTTTATTAACGATTAATTCCCCATACAATTTAATGTTTTTATTTAAGAGCTTGCCATCCTTAAAAATTATTAAAGCGGGTATTGCATTGATTTTCAATTCTTGAGCTAACTTAGAACTTTCACCAATATCAACTATTTTTAACTTTATAATACCTTCGTCTCTAATTTGTTCTAATATTGTAGTGAATAATTTACAAGACCTACACCATTTAGAACATAAAACAATTATAAATATACCTTCATTAGGACCATCAATTCCAAATTTTTTTAACTCTTCTATATCCAAATAATGCTATCTCCTTTTTTTTTAGCTTCCAAATTCTTCAATAATGTTATAGATTTTATCAATTAAATCTTCAATATCAATAGTACTTTGTTCTTCTGTTGCCATATTTTTAATAGAAACTTTATCATTCTCAGCTTCTTTTGGTCCTATTATCAATACGATTAAAACACCGAGCTCATTAGCTTTTTTTAATTGATTTTTTAAATTTTTAAACCTGTAATCTATTATGCATGGAAAATCCTCATCTCTAACCAATTTTGCTAATTTTAACGCGTAGTTAGACATATTATCGTTAATAGAGGCAATATAAATAGTATCAGTATAATCTTTTTCTTTAATTTCTTCAGGAATTAAATTATACGTTTTTAAGAATAATGAAAACATTAACACACCCATTCCAAACCCTATTCCTGATATCTTCTCGTCTGAGAATAGAGATAACAAGTCGTCGTAACGTCCTCCTCCAAAAATGCTTCTGATATTATCTTTTCCAGTGTCAAATACTTCGAATACAATACCAGTATAATAATCTAGACCTCTAACAACGCTTGAAGAAAACGTACAATATTCTGTGATGTTTGCTTCTGAAAGTAATAAATTAAAATCTAATAATTCAACATAACCGCGAGAATTATAAAACTCTTCGGGGATGTCTTCGAATTTATTCAATAAATCCTCTAAAGATGTAGCTTCTTTTAGCTTAAAAATGCCTTGGACGATTGTTTCATCTTGGAGGGAATCAAGAACAAATTTCTCATATTCCGTTTCCTCCATTTTATCAGATTTATCTAAAACCTTATAAACAAGTTGTAACTTGTCTTTAGATACATTTAGTATTAGTTCACACACAGAATCGATAAATCGTCGATTATTATAAAAAATTTGAAATTGGTCTGGTGTGGCTCCAAATTCTAAAAAGATATCAACAACTGCATTGAATATTTCAAGTTCTGCATAAAGGCTATTTTCTCCCAATATATCCATGTTTATTTGCTTAAACTCTCTTCGACGCCCTTTCTGGGGTCGTTCATACCTATAACATGTAGGTACTGAGAACCACCTTATGGGTTTTTTAAGCTCTTGGCTTTTTGCTGAGATCATTCGCGCAAGGGATGGAGTAAGTTCTGGAATTAAGATTAGTCTCTCTCCTTTTTTTTTTTCTACTAAAAAGGATTGTTCATTTACTAACTCGTCTGAAGATTTAGCAGCAAAAATTTCGATGGATTCCAATTTTGGACTTTCAAATTCGTCATAACTGTAAAGACTTGCAACATCTCGAATTGTATCAATTATCCAGTTTATTTCTCGTAAATCCGGTGGATAAAAATCTTTCATTCCTCTTAGTGGATTTGTTGAAAATTTCTTAGACATAATATTATTCAATTAATTTAACGCTAGAGTTATTTAAAAAAAGGATCATTTACAAATATTTTTTTCGATTTTATTCGACTAAAGCTTTGAGAAGAAAATCTATTAAAATAATTGAGCTTAAAATTAATTATGTCAGGTATTGAAATTATTAATCCTGGAACTCCCGTTGTGGGACCTTATAACCCGGGCATAAAAGTAGGTAATTTACTGTTTGTTTCGGGTCAAGGTTCGGCTCAGCCTGCAACCAATATTAAAGAACAGACTTTGGCTGCGCTAACTAATATAAAAAAAATTGTAGAAGCGGCTGGAGGTAAAATTTCGAACGTTGTCAATACAACCGTGTTTTTAAAAAACATGCAAGAATTTAAAGAAATGAACAGCGCTTATAAAAGTTTTTTTAATGACAACGGAGTTTCTGAATTTTATCCTGCGAGAGCTACAGTAGAAGTATCAAATTTACCTCTTGCTAGTATGTTAATAGAAATAAGTGCGATTGTATCACTGTAAATATATTAATTATCTTTTTTTTCCTCTTTAATATTATTTCAAATTTTGGGTTTTGTCACAGCCAATTCCTTATTAACAAAGTCTAAAAAGTAATTTTCATGTATTATCAATTAATTATTAAATTTGACAGGTTGAAAATAAATTGATATTATCCACTAGTTATGAGGAATTAAAAGATTTAGTTAAAGATAAAAAATTTCCTATGGTAATCTGCGATCTCGATGCTTTCAATCAGAATTTAGAAAGTGTTGGGAATTATTTAACGAAAGTGAAAAAAAGTTTAAGATTATGCACTAAATCAGTTAGAGTTCCTGATTTGGTAAGTAAAGTTGAAAAAGAAGACTTTGTTAACGGGATATTTACTTATAATTCAGCTGAAGCTTTGTTTTACGCTGAAAATTATAAAATTAAAGATATTTTGTTGGGTTATCCCACGATGTCTAAGGTGGACGTTGATGAATTATGCAAAGCAGCTAGCATAGACGGTGTAAGCATTACAGTTATTGTGGATGATGTAAAACATATTAGCTTGTTAGAAGAATTTGCAATGAAAAATAATGTTGAATTTAATACATTGATTGAAATAGATGTTGCAGACAAATTATTTGGAAGAAATGTTGGCGTTTATAGAAGTCCAATAAGGGCCCCCGAAGCAGCAGTAGAACTAGCACAAATAATAAGTAAAGCAAATAACTTGCATTTTAGAGGAATTATGGGTTACGAGGCTCAAAATGCTAGTATTGGTGATGATAAAGCATTATTTAGATTTGCAAAAAAAAGATCTAGAAAACACGTTAATATATGGCGCCAAAACTTTGTAGACGCCCTTTCTGACGCTGGGTTTCAACCTGAAGTTGTTAACGGTGGAGGATCGGGATGTTTTCAAGAAACTGCTATCGAAACTTCAATCACAGAAATTGGTATAGGGTCTTTACTTTTTAAATCGCATATCTTCGATACAATTAATTCTTTGAACGAGTTTTTACCATCTCTTTTTTTCATTATTCAAATCGTTCGAAAACCAAAAGAAAATATTGCAACTGCTTTTTCAGGAGGTTATGTAAGTTCTGGAAGCGTAAGAGCTTTGCCAATTCCCGTTATCCCAAAGAATATAATAACATCTAAAGACGAAGAGTTCGGAGAAGTGCAAACGCCCTTTACTTTCAACCCTAAGAAATTAGATTTAAATCTTGGAGACCCAATATTTTGTAGATTTGGTAAAGCAGGGGAGCCTTTAGAGCATTTTAATCAAGTTTCTATTTATCAGAACGGTGAAATAATAGACACTTATAAAACTTATAGAGGTTATGGTAAAAGATTTTCTTGAAAAAAAAGAAAAAAAATTGAAATTGACTTAAAATAAATCCTTAATGACAAAATCTAAATTGAGATCTGTTAAAGTTTCTTTGAGAGGATACGCAGTTTCAGGATTCCAACCCATCTTTTCACAATACCCTTTATAGTCTTCTAAATAATCAACTGTTACGGTTCTTTCTGGAATTCTATTTTTGATAATATCAATACCTTCACGTAATGTGAACGCTTGCCTTAACGTTTGAATTCGGCGTCCAGTCTTAATGGCTTCTTCAATAGTTAAATCCCATCCAACAACTGCTTTAATTAATTCTAATAAAGGATATTTCTGAAAAACGTAAGCAAATTCGCATAGTCCGATGCTATGAGTAAATTGCATAATAGCTGTGAAAAGTTTTTCAGCCTCACTCCTATCATCTCCTGGACGTTTAAATTTTCTTGGAAGCGTTATTCCCTCAAATAAGCCATTGGGTTTAATTATTGGTCCCATTACAAAAAAATCTAAACTTGCTGTCGTGTGCCTACCTGGTGTTGGATCGAAAGCAAAAGTAGTTCCCATATTTTTATAATATTTTGGTGAATGCATGCCCAATTCTTGACCCATCGAGTGCATTGCATATTCTGAACCCTTACCTAGTTTTTCTGCAGCAATTTTAGAGCCGTCTGCCAGTAAGTCCCCAAATCCTTCCCGGTTTATCATTTTATTTAATAGCGTAATTATAGCTTCTGAATTTCCCCAAGTTAATTCGAGCCCGTCAGTATCGTCCTTAGAAATTAAATTATTTTCATAACATTCGATTGCAAATGCAATTGTTGCCCCAGCAGAAATAGTATCAATTCCAGCTCGATTACACAAGTCGTTCGCTTTAAATATTGACATAAGATCGTCGTTGAGTAATAGATGTCCAAAACTAGCACAAGTCTCATACTCTGGTCTATGAGTTTCTTCTAAATTCGCTTCTGGAACTTTCATGATTGCTCCACAACGAACTGGACATGAGAAGCATCCGTATGGTTTTTGTTTATACTTATCTATTTCAACACCTGATATTTTAGATAATTTCTCAGGTGGAAAATCTTCTTTCGTTCCCCCCCAATTCTTGCAGGGAGTATCTCCTATTTTAAATAAAATTTCATTTCCCATTGTAGTTCCTAATGTCCTATACCCCTCAATTCCACCTACGGTTGCGTTGTTTATACCTTCGTTATATTCTTTTGTGTGTTGGATGAGGGCGTTGTTATCGGCAACCTCAATCTTTTTTGCTCCTTTGAGAACAATTGCTTTAAGTTTTTTAGAACCCATAATCGCACCAAATCCAGATCTACCAGCCAGTCTAGCTTTGTCATTAACAATTCCAGAAATTAAACTTAATTTTTCACCGGATTGACCGATGCTAGCAATTTGAACTCTACCATATTTTTCTTTTAGTTTATCTTCAGTTTGAACCGCATCCAATCCCCACAAGTCCGAAGCGTCTAAAATTTGATTATTATCTTCTATAATTGTTATGTATTTTGGACTCTCTGCCATTCCCTTAATCAAAATTGCATCATATCCGCATTTCTTTATTTCGGGACCAAAATAACCTCCACAATTTGAGTCTCCCCAAGTTTTTGTTAGCGGTGATTTACCCGCAACCATGAAACGTCCTGTTAAAGGCGCTACTGTCCCAGTTAATAATCCAGGAAAAAATCCAAATACGGATTCTGGAGTAAGAGCATCTGTTTTTGGAGGTAGGTTTTCATAAATGAGTTTGGTTGCCAACCCAATACCGCCTAAATATTGTCGATATATTTCTTCTGGCAAATCTTCCTCTTTAAAAGTCCCATCAGTAAGATTTACCCATAAAATTTTTCCCATATAGCCATTTGGCATTCTTATTAGCTCTTTTTAAAATTTTATAATAAATTCATATATAATTATTAAATACAATAAATGCTAAGAAAGTTTAAAAACATTATAAATAGAATCTGAAAATTATTGATCTGAGATGCCTGATTTAAAAAATAAATTCATTATTATGCATTTGAATGATAATTGCGCTACGGCTTTAATAGATCTTTCTAAAGACACTGAATTAAGATCAAACGAAATTTTCCTAAAAATAAATCAAAATATTCCGATGGGGCATAAATTCTCACTGAAAAATATTAATAAAGGAGAATTAATAAAAAAATACGGTCAAATTATTGGTATAACTACTCAAGATATAAAAACCGGTGATTGGATTCACACACACAATCTTAAAAGCTACTATTTGGAGTTGGCTAAAAAATGACCGAAGAATTCTTAGGATATGCAAGACCTAATGGAAAAGTAGGTATTCGTAATAAAGTAGCTGTTATATCTTCAGTAGTATGCGTTAATCACGTCACACGACAAATTGCGAATCAACTTGAAAATGCGGTTGCTATAACGCACCCGCTAGGTTGCGGTCAATTTGGTCCAGACTTTAATTATACAGTTCGAACATTATCTGGTTTAGGAATAAACCCAAATATTTATGGGGTTATTGTGGTTGGTTTAGGTTGTGAGAATATCACCAGTAAATTATTGGCAAGAAAAATCAAAAAGTCAAAAAAACCAGTGGAATTCTTTGATGTCCAAGACATTCAAGGAGGAACCACTGCGGCAATAGAAAAAGGCATCAAAACTGGAAAAAAAATGTCAGAAGCTGCAAAAGAATTAAAACGGGAACCATTCGACTTCTCTCACTTAGTATTAGGTTTAGAATGTGGGAGTTCTGACTCTATATCTGGAATATCTGCAAATCCCTCTTTGGGAATTGTCTCAGATAAAGTCGTAAGATTAGGAGGCACATCTATTCTTCCTGAATTTACAGAATGGATAGGTACAGAACATTTGCTAATTGAAAGAGCAGTAAATAAAAACATAGCTGAAAAAATTCATTCCACATTAAATCGATTTCTAGAAGGAACTAAAAGACTAGGAATAGATTTCCGAGGAGTTCAACCAACACCTGGAAATATAAAAGGTGGACTGACTACAATCGAGGAAAAATCATTAGGCACCATCGCCAAAGCAGGAAAAGCTCCAATACAAGGATTATTAGACTATTCAGAAGCTCCAAAGGGAAACGGTTTATGGCTAATGATAGAACCGGGATTAGATATAGAATCAATGACGGGGCTTGCTGCTGCAGGAGCACAGGCAATTATCATGACAACAGGTCGAGGAAGTCCATGCGGGAATCCAGTTGCCCCTGTAATCAAAGTTTGTGGGAATAAGCGAAGTTGTGAATGGATGGCCGGTAATATCGACATTGACGCGAGTAAGATTTTTACGGAAAATAAAAAAATTGAGGATATCGCTGAAACACTATGGACTAAACTAAAATCAACATGCAGTGGTGAACGAACTTACGCTGAAATTCTAGGTTTTGAAGATTTGGCAATTTTGAGAGCAAATACAATCCTTTCAACAATGTATCAGTTATAGATTTTACATAGGACCAATAATCCTTTTTAAACTTAACATAAAATGCATTTAGATTTTTATGAACTACGATTTTCTAGTCGAAAATAAGTAAGTTTTTTTTTGTAAAGAAAATTTTCCAAAAAAGTTTATAACAATATCTTTTTTCTGATTATTTGGTGATTTTGATAATAATAAACAAATATCTCTCAGAAAAAGAACTATCACAAATTTTTAACTTGTTAAAACATCCATTGCGGAGAGGGATTCTTAAACAATTATCTAAAAGTCCACAAACTTACTCACAGATTTTGAAAAATCTTAATATTCGGGAAAGTAGCCTTTTAAACTATCATTTAAGAGAAATGGACGATTTACTGATTAAAAAAGATGTTGATGGAAAATATATATTAAATGAAATCGGTGAAATTTGTTTGCAACTTATACTTAGAGTCAAGGAAAAAGAGGATATTCATAGTTTCAATAAATTTCAGCTAGTGATAGAAAATTTAAAATCAACAATATTTTTGTTTCAAGTAGTATTCTTGCCACTCGTAGTTATTTTAGCATTAGAACTTTACTTGTTAAATATTATTAATTTTGGAACTATTCTTGGAATTTTTACTTCAGGTGCGATTTTTAGTATAGTAATGTCAACTGGTGTTTTAATACAAAAAAAAGAATCTGAGAGCAGATCGGTGGGTAAATTTGAAAAGAAAGAGAAATTTGGGATGTTTTCCATGCTATTTACCATTTGGATACTTACTCAAACAATAGTTAGTTTATTATTGTAATTAGGTATTCGTCATAT
>JABCSY010000139.1 GCA_018238625.1 Promethearchaeota archaeon | reverse complement strand
ATCTTAAAGGAATATTTACAATTACAAGATGTATTTTCAGACCAAGAAATTCCATATTTAGAGGATTGGATAAGAATTGATTATCTTGGATTGTCATCAATGTCGATTGGTGTAATTTCGCTCTTACTTGATAAAGAAGGTCAATTAAACGTAAAAGTACCGGGAGAATTTGAGAATCTAGAGGAAGAGATGGAAATGAAAGAATCGCTACTAACTGCCAAAATAGAGGCAATTGCTGCGAATACCTTAGGAAACACTGGTGCGTATCCACGCTGGATTGCTGTTAAATTGGGGTTTCAAAAGTATCGATTTTTAACTTTTAGAAAATATGAAAATGACTACTTTCTTTCTTGCTTATCTGAAGGAAATTTAAGGAAGATCGAAAATGTAGAAGCCCAAATAGAACCAATTTTGTATCATGGCATCAGTACGCCCTTTTCGGGAAATCTAAGGCCTTTCAACAGATTAAAAGCCACAATTAAAGATTTGTTTAAGAAAGTTTCTGAACGCAAATTTACTTAAATTTTTTATTTTTGAAAAATCTTTAATTAATAAATTAGTAACAAACATTTTATTTTAAATATAATCCCATAATGGAGTTAAATCCTCAAAATATATTTGAAGAGTACTGTAATAAACTCTTAGATAAACCTTCTGCCACTAATTTACTTATTTCTATCATTGAGAATTATGAGGAAGATATAATTAGAGCAGATTCTATTAATATCTTGGGTAAAATAAATTTAAAAGATGATAAATTATTCAATTTCTTTGAAAACATTTTACTTTCTGATTCAAGTGAGATTGTAAGGAATGCTTCCGCTAATTATATTGGTAAAAATTATCTTAATAATACTTTATCTCTATTTAAATGGGCGATTCAGCATGAAACTTCTTATATTTGCTTAATTACTTTTATAAAATATTTAGTAAAAATGAATTCTCGTGGTTCTAAATTAGTTTTAATTGAACAATTGAAGAATATTAAAAAGATTCAATTTTTGAGTATTGATAAAGGCTTTGAGAATAAAAAGTATAAAAAATCTTTAAAAACCCTACTCAAAACAAATAGAATTAAAAATTTTACCACTACACAACTAGCTGATATTTTAATTAATTATTTAACTATAAAACACCTAATAGAAAAAATTCCGAATGTGTATTTTGAACTAGACCCTAATACATTACTGGTTGAAAAATTAGATTTATCAGATTATCTTGAATTTGAAGTTAGAGGTACTCCATGGGATTGGAAAAACAACATTCGGGAAATTTCTGAAATATCAGGTTTACACAATTTAAATTATTTAAAAATATTAGATCTTTCAAATAATCAAATTAGAAATGTAAAAGGATTGATTAAACTAAAAAATTTGACTCATTTAATATTATCAAACAATAAAATTAGCGATTCAATAAATCTAAAATACCTCAAACAATTACCAAAACTCCAGTATTTAGATTTATATGGCAATTCTATTGTGGAGGATGTAAAAAATGATGATTTCAATCCAAATATAAGAGTTTTATTAAAAAGAGACATAGAATAAAGTTTGAAAATAAAATAAAAAATAAATAAAAAAGAAGTTATATATCTTATTCGATCAATGCAGTCTTTCCGGTACCCCACACTCCAAGAGCTACTCCCAATTCCTTGTGTTCTTTAGCGTACTCCTTTACACTTATCCCTTGCATTACCGCATCAATTGCTTGCCTAAATGCTTTTGCACCTGATGTTGGACCATCTGGATGGCTATGAATTCCCCCTCCACTTCCAATTAAAATATCATTACCTGCTTCTTTCATGGCTTTCTCCACCATCCCCTGCGTGATTCCTCCTGAGGGCATAGGAAGAGTAGGTTTAATATGTTGGAACGGATATCTGAGAGTTTTTAAAATTGTTTCGTACCTTTCATCTAATATTTCTGCTTTACCATATGGTGCAGGAACGACAACTGAATCAGCTCCACACATTCTTGGGAATTTAGCAAGAGTTAGCATGCTTGTTAATCCTGTCCAATGACCACCAAAATATGCGCCTGCAAAATCCATGTGTCCTAAGATTGGTACTTTTATTGAAGGATCTTTAGCAACAGCTCTTAATGCTTCGAAACCAGCTGTGCAAAAATTTATCATTAAAGCGTTTGCGCCCATTTCGATCATTTTATCAGCGTATTCAAACATTTCTGGTAATTGACTAGTGATATTTATTGTATATAAAGTCTTTTCTCCTTTATCTGAATCTGCTCTATCGATACTTTCCATAACTGCGCTAATTCTGTCTTCCAAAGTGTTAAACGATGGGTTTGAAATTAACTCGTCGTCTTTTACGACGTCACAACCTCCAACTGCAGCTTGATATACTAAGTCCGCAGCGACTTCACACGTATGTCCCGTACATGGTTTAACCATATTATTTAACATTGGCCTTTCGGGCACTTTCAAGAGTTTTCTGAGCCCATCAATTCCAAATTTTGGACCCTTGAAATCTTTTAAATATTCTTTTGGAAACGCGAGATCAACTAATTTCAATCCATGTGTAATACTAATATTACCAATAACTGAAGTAAGAAGCATTGGGATTCCATCTCCCTTAATATTAATTATTGGGAAACCAATCTGAACGAAATATAATCGTTCCTTAACATCCTTTGGAATCACATATTCGTAATGTGGTATTTCATAGACACCTAATACCCGAGCCACGTGATTTTTTCTCACTTCTTCAGTTTCAGCCGGTACTCGAACCCAAGTTCCTGTCGATTGTTCAATTGCCGCAAATCGGGATAAATAATTCACATTCATTCCTTTTGGTCGCTTGATGATATAACTTGCGATTATATATTTCTCTAAATCAATACCATCTAAACCTATTGCTTCTGGCGTATCTAAATATTTTTCAGTACTATCCATAATTACATCAAAAATAATAATTGATTAACATTGAAAAATTTTTTTATATGTGTAATAAAAAATAATAATAAAAAAAAGTAAAAAATAGAATTTATTCTTCTGTTTTAACTGCTGATTTTAAGTTAAGATATGCGTTTTCGAGGACAGTTAAGTATTCTAGTAAAACTTGATCAGCTTTTGATTTCTTCTCGTATTCAGCTTTAATAACGTTCAATAAATATTTTGGAAATATTTTATCTATGAAAAAGTCTGATACTAACGCGTAATATTCGTTGTTTCTATCGTCTTGGAATACTTGAATCATTTGCCTTTCCCATAATATCTTCAAAACCTCGTCAATGTCGTCGACGCCCTTCTTTTTTAATTTTTCAAGATCGTTTTTGGTAACAATAGCGGTCCTTAGTAATCTTAATACTTCGTAGACTTGAGGATTTATGATAATTTCTATGACTCTTAGGTTGTCTGATTCAGAAGGACGATAATTTTGGAAAAATTTCTTAGTTTCAGTTCTGTAGTCTGCGGCTAATTGAGAAGGCAACCCTTTATCGGCAGGATCTTTGAGTAATTGAACTGGAGGCATTCTCAACATTAAAATGTCGTTTGTAAGAAAAATCAATTCAGAGGGCATCCCCTTTACTGAAGTTTCTTTAATAAGCTCCCTTTTAATCAATTCAATTAGTACGCCTTCTAAATCGACAAATCCTTGTCTATACTTGTCTTTTAACCAAACTATTAACTCTGATTTTGAGACGGCACCTTCTTCTCTTAGACGATTGATAATCATCCTTTTGATTTCATCTTGATAAGTAATTGCTAATCGTTGTTCGCTGTTTAAGGTTGGATAGACTGATAATCTCCTAAAAAGGGAAGGAATCAGCTGTACATATCCTTCGTCTTCAAGGTTTTGTAAGATTATCCGTGATGCATCAGCTAAACCTCCTTCGTAAGCGTCAGGATCGTCATCTAGGTTTAAAAGTAAGAGGATATAATACCCTTTTTCTGGTCCCGTGTAATACGAAGCAATGTTTAAAGAACCAACCATTAAACTAATCATTCCTGATTCTCCACTATACTCGTGCGTGCTGTAGACCTGCATAAGCGTTTTATCCGTGATCACAATCTCTTCGGGGTACTTTCCTAAGATTTCAGTACCGACTCGTTCGTCCCATTTCATGACTACTAATCCGACAGGCATTTAGAAAGCACCTCCTTTACCTTCAACAGATTCCGGCAATTTCTTTTTCTTCTTAGTATCAAATCCCAAGATTTCTTCTAGCGATAATCCAAGCATTTCCCATTTATCTCCTAGTCTTTTTACGATATAATCTTCCTTAGATGGATACAAAAGCGAGTCTGAAATAGATTTCTTTCCTTTTATATTTTTGCTCATCTCTTTTACTTTCTTAACAAAAGTAGGAATTCTAGCCCTTTGAATCTGACGGTAAGCTACTAAACTACCAACTATAGCTATGATTCCAATTACTATCATCAAAAAGTAGAACATAGGAAAACCAGGAAATATTTCGACTAGATTAACGTCTATAACGACAGTTACTTTTGTTTCAGTATAATTCGCTTTATTAATTGTAATTTCCCCAGGAATTTGTTCAGAAAAGATAAATGCTTCTGGAATTGCTGAATCAGGAATAAGGACGCTATAAATGCCATCATCATTGTCATCACTAAAGTTATATCTTACTCCAGCTAACATCAAATAAACTTCCGCGTTTAATAGTGGTGTTTCGTCAATAGGATCTGTTAAAGAGATATCAAATGTTAAGTCGTTGTTTGATACTATTGAAATGATTTCATCAGCGTCTACTTCTATATCTCTTGGAATAATGTGAAGAAATAATATGGCATCCCTTTCTATGTAGTTCGTTTCGCCTAACTTAACTATTAACGTATAGGTAGCAATATCTAAAGATTCTGTGTCTAAATCTAATTCATAAATACCATTACCCAAATCATTTAAGCTAACTACTCCACTATCCACGACAACACCATTAATATCTTTCTCCCAACTACATTCGTGCACACCTGCATCTGATAATCCGTCTCCAGTGGTTTCAACAGTATATTCAAAATAAAAGGTTTTAAGAGTCCCAATATACACATTAAAAGATTCATATACTGCTGCTGAATCGTTTAGCCTTGTATTAATTTCATCTATTTTTAAAGGAAGAAAAATTGATTTGCTTTCATAGTTTTGTTTAAATGCTGTGATTTGTAGTAGATAATTTCCATATATCGGAAAAGCAGAACTATTGAATTCTAAGCTATATAATCCTCCAGAACCATATGGCGTTAAATAACCAGTTATTCCACTAACCCCAATTGCGTAATATTGGACGGTTGCTCCATCAATATCCTCATCAGGATCAGCAAAAAGGTCGATATAATGGATATCTAAGGAAATAAGATCGTTCCAATAGACTTGTGGATTGGCATCACTTGAAATTAAATCTGTGGTTTTATCAAGAAGTGTAAATGTTATTGATGTTTGGTTTGCAATATATCCTGGTTTTGAAGCAGTGATTTCCATCGTGTATGTTACACTTGACTCCCAATTTGCGCCTCCAGACTCTATTAGGCTAGATGTATCGATAATAAGGCTATAAACCCCATTTCCCGTCTCAGAAAAAGTTAACACTCCAGTATTAATTTTCATTGCGCCAATTTTAATATCGTATGTAATTGTACCGCCTTCAATAGGTTGTATAGGTTCAAGATTCTTCTGGAAAGTGTAATTGACCCATAAGTTTAACGAATCTCCTAACATTATATTTTCTGTTCCACTGGAGTTAACCATTAAAAAGGATTTATAAGAATTATCCGTTGTAACATTGATAACCGTGTAAAGGTATTGGTAAAATGGCAAAGTAATACTTGTTATATCACCAGAGTCTAAATCGTCACTACAAGCTAAGTCTTCGTAAGGTAGACCGTGCCAGTTAACAGTTAAACTAATGTTTCCACTATTAGCGTCAGTTAAATTCGCCCATCTAAAAAAAGTAACTCCCGTAGAATTAGTGATTTCATATCCTAACAAAGCTGATCCAGAACCATCATCAATAGAAAAAGTTATATTTGCTCCAACAACATCCTCTTGTACAATACCTACAAGATCAACTCTTTGGAATTTCAATTCTAACGAAGTAATTTGTACATTAGTGAATTCTAAATTATATACTCCATTCGTATTTACGCTAGTTTCGTTTAATTCTATTGTCTGATGTGATGTTATTGTTAGAGTTTGACCGTATCTCACGTATGACACATTTACAACGTAAGTTCCATCTTCAAATCGGTTGAAAATAGTACTTCCAAATTCATCTGTAGTTTGAGTCCAATATATTGCATAATTTGAGGCGTTCCAAACGGTTACTGTGGCATCTGGTAATAAGTTATCGTCTATATCAGTTACATTTACATCTATGCTGTAGAAAAGACTATCTTGTTGGTACACGTAAATATTTGAAGTTTCTCTCAATGAAATAAGAGTATCGTCAAAATGATTCACCATTCCTGCATTATCTAAATTACCTGATTTATTTACACTTCCAGCTAATTCCCAGAAATCAATAATTAATTTATAAGACTCGTTACCAACGCTATTATCAAAATCGTTTATTGAGCCTGGTAAAAACTCAACAATGCCATTATCATAAATAACATCTCCTTTAAAATAACTAATAGATGTATGAGCAGGATCAGATAATTCATATTTTTCTATGAAAATTCCAATTGCATCGTTAGATGGATCGGGAGCATTGTAAATAATCGTATAATTTTCAGCAACAAATCCAGCAGTGGTAATGTCTTTTTGAAGGTTCCCATCATAGATATATAATAAGTTGGTATGCTCGTCAACGACTGAGAAATCGTAGTTTGTATTTAACGCAAACATACGATCGATTGTTGAATTAAATTCATTATCAAAGTAGATGCTACGCTCAATGTTCCATAGATCGTAATCGTAGTAGAACGTACAAATATCTTGAACATGCATATCAAAAGCAGTAGTCCAATCTATTTGATAACTTGAAAAAACATCACCATTCTCTAATTCTGTTATAGTTTGAATAGTAGCAGGCATAGATCCGTATTTAAAATCCTCAACTTCTTGATCAGAGAGGTATTTATTGTATACAGCTACCTCATCGATGATTCCTTTGAAGTATTGATTAATATGTTCGGATGCTCCAATTGTGAACGGACTTCCCTCTGCTTGATCAATATCATTTGCACCTGACCATGTAAGTGTATTAGTAGGATACCATGTGTCTTGTATTCTAACTTCTGCTAAACCTTGTTTATATCTAAAAACTATAAAATACCAACCGCCAGTTGTCGTAATTGCTCCAAGTGCTCCAAAATCGGCATAAGCATCTCTTGTTTCAGTATCAAGATATACATGGATGTCTCCTTCGTTATTTACGCCAATTTCGAAGTTATCATTGTAAGGATCACTAGCTTTTGCTAATATTACATTTTCAGTTAGATGGTTTGTAGCACCTCCTGATAGGGCGCTTGGATTAATCCAGGCACATACCGTAAATTCTGTGCTTAGATCGTCGAAAGGATCGCCAGGACCTTCAAGACCATTTGCATAGCTGACAAAATCGTTTCCGTCAAAATCTAATCCATATTGTACCATACCATTTACATATTGAGGATCACCGTTTAATACGCCATCAGGCGTGTTACCTGTTGAATCAGAGGCAGAGTTCTCTAAATGTGCTAAAAATTTCAAACTAGGATCTGATAGCTGTTTTTCAGGGGCTAAAGAATCGTCTAAATGGAAATCTAGACCTTGCCTAATTAATTGAGTTGATGCTAATCCTTGCTCTAACACTACTTGGTATTCAGTTCCAACTGTAACAGTAAGCGTTCCAGCTAATAAATCACTTGAGAATGTAGTAGCGTAATCGATCTGCTCGATGCCATCCAAATTTTCGTTGTAATAAAGAAAATACGTTTTATTTGCGTTGGCAGTTAAATTTGCGATAAAGGTTATCGTACAAGATTCAATGAAGTTAGTTGCGGTATATTTAGAAACGTTCCAAACTTGTAATGGTATCGGATCGCTCCATTCGTCATTTCCAGTTGCATTAAAACTTACAAGTCTTTCAGTATTTTCATAATGTTCATTTTCTTCAAATGTAAAATACATCTCTATTGGTTGATATCTGTCAATACCCTTAGTTTCTTCTAAAATAAGACCAATTCGGAACCTATAAGTTTTATTCCACCAAACAGATAAGTCATATTTTTCATTTTGATGGAAAGTATCAGAAGCTTTTGGCGAAAAATTATTTTGATCAACTATCTCATTGTTGATAATATCTCCATCATCATTAGTAATAACTCGGTCAACGAATTTACCTTGATTTAATATGACCATGATATACAAAGAAGTCGGTACCAAAATCATTAGTAAAATCAAAGCTGATTTAATTTTTTTTTTTGATCTAATATTCATATTTTAATTACCAATTTTTTTTTAAATTTTCTTTAAAATAAGACTTTTTTAACATTATAAATACCATTTTACATATTTAATTATTACCAAAAAAACAGCGATGAATCAGAATTATGGAATTGTTTTATGAATAAT
>JABCSY010000005.1 GCA_018238625.1 Promethearchaeota archaeon | reverse complement strand
GCCGGGGTAGATTTTATCGGGGTCCAGGTCGGGGGCGAAAGTAACAAAATGAACGAGCAATTGTTAGACTTAAAGCTCAAACGGTTGATCCAGCTCTGTAAAGAAACTCGCAACTACAAAAAGCTAGCGGTAGTGAGCTTCGTTCTTACGAGCAACGCAGTCGACGAAATTGGAATCAAATTAGGGGTGCGCCCAAGAGAAAAAAACGCGGGAGAAAAAATATTCGAGTATTTAGAGCTCGTAAACAAGATTTTTAGGTTAAACTTTAAAGTTCACGTGTTTAGACTGGAATTAATCGAAGTATTAAAAAAAATTGAACTTTTGTTCTTAAAAAAGCAAGGTGAGCTTCGCTTTGAATACATTAAGGATATGTTCGAAGTTTATTACGAGCTTCGCAAGTTAGAAGTTCCTAACTTACATAACAGCATCAACTCGGACATTATTGATAGAAATCGTACGATCTCCATGTTCTCTTTTCTTTCAGGCGGGAAAGGTGGAAAGGATAGAGAAATGAGCGCATTTAACCCGATTTTGCTCCACAAGTTTAAACAAGAAGAAAAAACGCTGCAATATCAGTTAAACAAACGGTTCGACAAGAATGCGTTCGAGAAAATCCTACAGCTCAAAACCATAAGGCAAAGTATCGAGCAAAAAAAAGGTGGAAAAATCGTCATATCGGGCTCTTTAAAGGATAACATTTCTTACAAGCAATCGAAGGATCAAGTCGGACAATTTTTGATTATAGGCATTACGCTATTGTTTGCCATGGTCGGAAGCGTGTGTTTAATCGAGGCCTTGATGTACGGATTCTTGTCAGTGGCCGTTAGCTACTACTTGCTCGTTTGTTTTGGGGCTATTATTTTGTTATATTTCGTAAATAAAACTTATTTTGCTAACAACAGGCTAAAGTAAAAAAAAAGGAGAAAATAAAAAATGGTAAAATCTTATGGAGATTTTTTGAAAGGTTCAAATAACTACAATAATTTTAGACCAAATACCGACGATAACGAAAAGAAAGAGGATAAAGAAGCATATTTGGACATATGGAAGGTCAACCCTTCTTACAAGGATGTTAACTCTAGAGAAACGGTTCTCAAAGCGACTTCCTTAGTATTAATTGGGCTGTTATTATTCGCTTCCACGCTTTACGCGACTTATAACCTCGCGCTATCGATAGGAATTGCTGGGATAGTATTACTTAGTTTTGTTATGACGTTCCATAAAAACTTCTTTAGCTTGCAGCACGCGTTTGGTTCTCGATCGTTTGACCCTTTTGGAGACTTTGTCTTCTGGAAGACAAAATACGATAAGTCTGTGTTGTTTTATACGAATCGCAAAGAGCTCAGCACTACTGGAGTTAGGATTTTTAGGATAAAAGTGCTTCCGGAAAATGTTCTTGCTAACTTAAACCGGTTCTATAAAGGATTACACGCGCTAAAAGTGCCATTTTCTTATCAAATAATCCAAAGACCGCTTCAAACAAGTAACAATGGAAACGGCTCTGATTCCACTACCTTTGAGACTATAATTTACTTTACCACTTTTTACAACGTTAAAGGAAGAATTACCAAATCGAGGTTGGTTAATATGGTCGAAGAGCTCAAAGAATACGCAATTTCTTTAAAATCTGCGTTTGCTTCCAACTTCCACCACTTTAACGTCGCTCAGCTTTCAGAAAAAGCGTTAGTAAGCGCCTATAGAACCGCAGTTTTAAAGCAAGACGTAGAAATTAAGGAGGATTCGGATAGAATTAGTTGCGAAACTGTGAAGTCTAAGACAATTCCAAAGATACTCAAAGCAAGCTATGTTTTGGCAATCGTAATATGTTTGGATCGGTTGTTATTAGTATTTAATTTACCTATAGTAATACAATTTTTAGGAACTTTTGCAATTCTTACGGTAATATTATTAATTTGGTGGCGGGAACTATTTTTCTTTCTGATTAAAAGCAAGCTATTTGAATCGAACGACATCCAAATTTTCGACCCTTTTAGCGAGGTTAAGTTTTTTAAGGTATCGAAAGCGCCAGAGACTATTTTTTATCAGGTCGAAGGAAAAATGATCGGAGGGATAAAAATTAATAACTTGTATTTCACTTATCCCCCACCCTTTTGTTCTGCTAGTAAGTTTTACGAAGCTCTTATCCGCGAGAAAATGCCTTTTACAGCCACGATTCAACTAACTCCTTTAACGTTTCATCAGTTCGATAAAGAAGGTTTTAAGTTCCTAAAGGACATGGAACAGAAAAAATTGTTAATGAGAACGGAAACGGTCATAGATGGAAGGAAGTGGTTAAGTTCGCGCTCGGGTATTTGGAGCACCGTTATAATTTATTCCACTTCGGCGATCTCGAATGCTCCTGTTATTAACTACGAGATAGTTGGCGATATAGAGCAAAAGTTAAAAAATCAAAGTTTAGTATTGAGAAAAAGCTTCAATCAATTTTTCGTTAATTACGAGCTAAAGCAACTTAGGAATAACGAGTTAGAATCGGGACTATTGTTCGAAACTTTTAAAAACAAATTCTTCAGGAGGAACGGTACCCACTTGAGTTACTTGCTGTTTCAAGGAAAAACTCTTTTGTTCATAACCGAGATTTCCAACCAGCTCAAAAAAGGAGTTGAGACGAGGTTAGCCGCGGAATTTAACACACCCCTACACTTGACTAACTTTATAACGGTCGGGCACACAATAAACACCGAGTTCTTAGAACACGAAGTTCCTATGGGGTTTACTCTAGAGCAATTGCGAAATTTAATCGTGCTCAACGGAACAAATTCGAGCAGGGAAGCGCTGTGCCAGAAGATCGTTTCTGAACTAGTGAAGGCGGGATATCCATCCGTGATCTTCGATTTCACCGGAAATTGGTCTAAATTACTGCGCGTTTTCAAAGGCACGATGTACGAAGATAAGTTTTTACACCTCAAAGCGGGCAAAACATTTTTGGTTAACCCTCTTTTCTCAGAAGTCCCTTACGATAAAGACAATATAGGCTATTTAAATTACATGTTCGACGCTTTCGCGTTGTGCTTCAAAAAAGACGAGAGGACGATCGAAGCGTTTAAAAAAAGTATTGTGCGTAATCCCAATATAGATGTTTCTACATTAACTTTAGGCCTAGATACTATGAACCAATGGGAAAAGTCGCCTATTACCGACTCGATTCAATTGTTTTTTAACGAGTTCACCCCCAATGACATGGACTTTATGCAAAATCAACAAAACAAGCAAGAAATTAATCCATCTTACGAAATACTAACCCATGATAAGACGGTCATTATTGATTTTTCGGGAGTTAAGAACTACGACAAGCAATGCTACTTTACGTTCGTCGTTCTTTCTAAATTTATCCATTATCTACGGACCGAAAGGGCTTATTATCCTAAATTCCTAATTGTACCGCACTTAGATGTGGTTTTTGACGGATTTTTTATAGACAAAAAAGTTAATTACGGTATAATCGATAAATTTCTCGAACCGTTCACACAAAAAGGATTTGGGATGATCTGCTCGGCTTCTCAAGTAAGGCATATACACCCTAACGCGTTCAATTACTTCGAGAACTTAATTACTTTTAAGGCGACCGATAAAAGAGATAGCGCGATGCTTGGCCCTCTAATGAACTTAGAGTCCCTTCACGGGCAAGGGTATTATAGTCGCAGTAGAAACGAGGGCTACCAATTGAAGTACATCGCAAGCATGAAAAAAGACGAAGCCGTGGTTAAACGAGAAGACATATACCAACCTTTTCCCGTAGAATTCGACTTGAAAGGTTTGAGAGAAACTAAACTTCTATCTTGGAAAGAAATAGTTGCCTACATGAAAAAGCAAGGGTACGACTTGGAGAACGCTGAAAAGCGAATAATCCAAAGAGCAGAAAAAACTTTGTTCCAAAAAGATTTCGGAGAATATAGCGTATTGATCGAGGGGATAATAGGCTTCTTAAACAACTTAAAAAAGTTAGACCAAATAGGAAACCTTTACGAGCAAAAAATTAAGAAAGAGCTAACGCAATGGCTTCACCCGTATATTTTGAAGGTAACTAAAGATAAAAAAAGAGAAAAAGAGATTAAAAACAAAACTTTCGAAATTTTAGTGAAACATCGATACTTAATTGAGAGCCATCCTAAACGGGCGAGCGGTTCTGAATCCTTACAAACTTCTTTCGCTGTCGGACCACACTACGGCGAAGCTTTAGAAGACTATTACGAAGTCCAGAGAAAAGCGGAAATATCCTACGAACCGTTAGATGTAGAATCCAATATTTCAAACAACTCTGATATTTCCGATAATTCAGACAATTCAGACAATTCGAACAATTCTGAGAGCTTTTCACATGGAAAAATAATTAACGCTAAAAACTTAAAGAACGCTTTTACCGAGCATTTCGCACCGATCTTGTATTATGAACATTTTAAAATGCACCAATCTATTAAAAATAAAGAATTCGAAAAATCGCTTAGAACCGGCAAAGATTTGCTTAGAAAGTTCCTTCGCGCCACATATAACTCTTACTACAGCGTTAATACCGCGATCAATGACGACAATATTGTTAAATTTATTGTCTCCATATCAAAAGTAGAAGGTTTTCCATTTTCTGACGACCAATTGACCGATTTCCTTACTCATTGCGATAAAATATCTTTCGAAAAAGAAGGCGTAGAAAAGCGCAGCAAAGAAATGTTCGAGATGTATTCTAAAATTTTTGATAGATTTAAACGATACGTCGAAGGAGACACGAGGTCGGTTTAATGACAACAACGCAAAAAGTTGAGGAATTCGAACAAGTAATAGAAAAAATAGTCTTTGACGAGGAAGAATTAGCTGAGCTTAAAATCGCCATTAGAAACTTTAGCAAGGGAACGATTACGCCTAAACAACTAAAACAAAACGTACTCCAAAACCGAGGTCGAATAGTTAAAGACATGTCGAATTTTTTAACCTATTGCCTCAATCGAGCCCGAGACAACAATCAAGCCCCAGTTCATCGGGAACCTACCGATTCAAATCAACCTGATTTAAAAAACGACCAATTAAGTCAATTGATCGCGGAAAGAAACGAGTTGTTGGAGGTTGTAGCTAACAAGATTAGCGTTCTCGCGCTAAAAAAAAAGAAAGAACTTCTTGCTGGAACTAAAAGTTTTTATTCAGAAAAGGCAATAAAGATCGAAATAGAACGCGTTTTTTCAGCTATTAAGGTTAGTGAATGGCTGGATATGTGCGAATACGACGACTATAAATTTTTCGTTAAATTATACCCTAAGTTAGAAGAGCTTTACAACGAAAGATTTGGCGAAAGCGAAAACCTTAGTGATAACATCAAGGACGGAAAAATAATCATGGCCAATAAAATGGAGAGGCTCGGGTTTCCCGAAGAGGTTGAGACATCACTAGTCAAATACATCACAATTCGAAATATATTCCAACACAGCATGAACGACATATCTCCGTCTAACCTCCAGCAGGCTCAAGAGGCGTTCGTTAAAGTCTTTGTGTATTTAATAATAAGCAGCTTAGATTCCAAGCTTGTTGCGGACAATAGAGAAGTTTTTTACTTAAGTTTAAAAGATTTCTTTTCTAAACGACTCGTAAGTAGTCCTATTTTTTGCAAAAAAATATTGGAAAGGTTTAAAACAGTTTTTAACGCTTAGAAAGTCGTTTTTTGAACGATATTAAATATTTAAGAAAAAAAAATTAATTAATTTCAAAAACTTTCATGTTGATGTAATCGAACCCTTTCAGGTTTGGGGCTAATTTCATCGGTTTTACCTTAAGTATGCCTGAAAAAATAATGTCCACCGAAAGAAAGTCGGAAGTAATTCTTACAAACGGGGCAAAGGAGCGAGCTCCGATGTTTCCGGACATCATTTCTTTGAAAGCCCCAGGTTCGCGGTCGTATTTTTCTTTGACTCCTGGCATTCGAAAAACTTTTGGCAAGAAGGCTTGATAGGTCGCGAGGTTTATTTCTTTTTTCTTGTTCTTAAGCTCGGAATAACTGTAATGGTATGTGTCTAAACCGTAGCAGTTCTCGTAGTCGACGCTGTCAGGAGTGAACCACCAAGTAAACAAAAACGGAACGCCCCAAGATTCCACCATAGGAATCCCTCTTTTCCGACACTCTCTTGCGATAAAAATAGAGGTTGCAGGGTCGTCTAAAGTTAGCGCTACCACTTTTACTCCTTCGAGAACTTTATCTATGTTGTTTTTCGTAATTTTGAAAAACTTTTTTATAGCAAGTTCAGGGTCGATTTTTCGCAAGAAAGTTTCCATAACATCAATCTTTCTTTTACCGATGTCTTCGATAGTGCAGATCTGCCTGTTTAAGTTGGATTCGTCGAAAACATCGATATCGCAAATCACTACGTCTTGGCAGCCCGCTCTCACGAGATTTTCGGCAAGAGGTCCGCCTAAACCACCTACTCCAAGAACAGCAACTCTTGAAGTCCTAATAACTTCCTGCTCTCGATAAGTTATGGGGCCAATGTTTCGAGAAATGCGCTCCCAATAAAAGTTTGACCAAGCGTCTAATTTTTGAGTGACAAACATTTTTAATAAACCATTTTGGTGTGTTTTCATAGCTTAACTATCGAAGCTATTTAAAAGAAAATCTAAGAATATTTAGAAAAAAAATTAAAAAAAAAGAAACCCATTTCAAATTTTTATTTATATAGCTTGGGCTTAAGGTAAGAGTAATTATTTAAAAGTAGTTACAACGCAAAAAAAATGATAAGTCAAGAAATAATTCAATATCCCGTTATTGAATATTCAAAACTTTGTCCAAACTCAATCGACGAATTTTTAGAGATATTCGAGGACATCTTGGACTTAGATTTAGAGAACGGCATGGAACTTGACTTTTTAATCGACACTAAACTGGAAAGCGATAAATTAAGTCCCACTTTAGTGCTCGCTAAACCTAAAGACGCTAAAGATATCGCAAGTATATGTAAGGAGTGCTACGATGGTACTTATCCCTACAAAGAGATCGAGGACGAGCGCATGGTTAAGAAGATGATCGAGAGCTCTAACAACCACTTTATTTTGTTCGAAATAAATGGAGATGTCGCCGGTTGTTTTCGATGCGCGTTAGATTTCGAGCACAAAAAAGGATATTCTGGCGGGTTTATGGTTAAAAAGAAATACCAACAAGTCTTAGACGTAACTAAATCCATAATAGGTTCGTACGCTTGGATGTGGAAAACTTTTAAAAAAAAGATTTTGATGTGGTATTGCGAAAATAGGACCGCTCACGGAGCTTCTCAATACATTACATCGGTCTGCGGAATTAACACTGTAGCGTTCTTTCCCAACAAAGATGTTTTTTACGATCAAGTAGAATCTGACGTGATGGGTGTTATTTATCGCGAGAAAACACTTACAAAATACAGAGATCGAAAGACGCCGGTATTAATCAAAAACGCTTTGGATAGTTTTTTGCATTGCGACAACATTTACGATCTCGGGGCTTTTCAGTTGACTTCTCCCGACCTCAACTTGGACTACGACAAGATACACGAGCTTCAAAAAGCTTTTAGAAAGGATTTAATTACAGACAAATACGGGTACGGGTACCACCAATTTTTTATTAGGGGTACAAAATCTTACTTTACTTTTTTACACACTTCTCAAATTCAAAACTTCGAGAAAACCAAATACCACGTCGATTCTCTTGAGGAATTGTACGTGTTTTTGGAGGAGTTTCTTAAGAGAATGAATGAAAACACCATTCGCTACAGCGAAGCGTTCGTCTCGGCTTTCAGTCCGGAACATCAGCAATTGTTTTACGAGTTTGGGTTTAGGGCGAGAGGATACGTGCCCTGTTGGAGCTACAATAAAACCGAAAACAAGTTCGAAGATTACGTGGTGTTTAACTACTACGAGGGCGATGTTCCGCAAGCCGAGCTTCTACCTAAAGGACAGGAGCTAGTAGACATGCTAAGCGTACAGATAAAACCAATTTAAAGAAAAAACTAAATATTAAATTTTTATAATCTAAACTATGTAATCTTATTTTAATTTTGGAAAAATTTTGTCCTAATGGCTTTATTAATGAAAAAGTCTAATCGTTAATTATTTACTATAAAATAAATAATAAAATTGGACGAAATTAAAATGAAAGATAAAAAACAATTATTGATACTGATTTTTATTACGATTTTAACCATCAGTGCTTTTTCAATACTCTACGGCAGGAACTATAATAAATATGATGAAAGTATTATTGTAAACGACAAGCTCCTTATAAATGCCTCTGATCCAGTTAATCTTCTATGGAATCATACTTGGTTAGATTATAATGGTGCAATAGGTAATGCAATAGAGCTTGATTCTTTAAACAATAGTTACGTTACCGGTTATACTAATTCTGTAGGTGATTCTTATGAAGTATCCTTGCTTAAATACAATAGTAGTGGTCAGCTTCAATGGGCCCACACATGGGGTAGGGGTGGTTTATTGAGAGATGTTGGTGAAGCAATTGTTATTAGTTCGACTAATGACATTTACGTTGCGGGATATACGGAAAATGTTCATGCTGGAGAAAGAGATTTGTTTTTATTAAAATATAATAATGCTGGAGTGTTTCAATGGTATGATGTTTGGGGTGGAGGCGGATCTGAAACTTGTTATGGACTAGCAATTGACACTAATGACGACATCTTTCTTGCAGGTTATACGGAGAGTTGGATTGCAGAAGGAACTGCTATGTGTTTACTTAAATATAATTCTTCTGGAGGGTTAGAATGGAATCGTACATGGGGGGGAGGTTTACAAGATGGAGCAATGGAGATCGTTGTGGATTCATCAGATAACGTTTATCTAGGGGGTACTATAGATTTTGATATGTGCCTTGTAAAATTTGATAATCTTGGTGTGTGGCAATGGAATCGCTCGGGGAATATAGTTGGGGTAAGATATTGTAAAGGTATTACAATAGATTCATTAGACAATATTTATCTTGTAGGAGAAGGAATAGTCTCTGATGGCACTAGTTTTATAAGTAAATCGAGCTTATTTAAGTATGATAAAAATGGAGGGCTCCAATGGTCTCGTATACGGCAATCTACAACTGGAAGTTCTTCTCAACAATTAATCAATGGGATTTCTTTAGATTCTTCGAACAATATTTATCTAGCTAAAAGAACTACAGATGATGATATGGAGTTAGAAAAATTTGATAGTTCAGGAAATAAGAAATGGGATTACGTGTTTGGTGGTACGGAAGAAGATTCGTGTAACGGAATCGTAATAGATACAAGAAATAATATTTACGTGGTAGGTAGCTTAAATTTTGAAAGTTATATTGCAAAATTCGTTGAAAATCCTCCAGAGACTCTATTACCAGGGATACCAGGATACGATCTATGGATGCTAATATGCGTGTTGTCTGTAATATCTTCAGTTATTGCATTCTCTATATCTTTAAAAATCAAATTACCTAAAAAAATCGAATAAATTTTAATTTTTAAATTAGTTAGTGGACTTATTAAACATCCAAATAAATCCACGATTTTTTTTTATATTTTTCTTTATATATGTTTCTTGTGAAGATGATACTATCCTTAAATCAAATTTAAAAGAATGATGTAAAATGGAAATTAGCTTGGAAAAAAAGAGCTTATTATCGCATCAACACGAAATTTTTAGAAAAAAAGAACTAATTATCTCATCAACGCGAAATATTTCAGAGATTCAATTTGTTTTGACGGAACTTTTATATGTTCCTGACGAAAGGCTAAAACTCGTAATTGTTTTAGAACTTATAGATTATTTTACAGAGAGATTTTCAAAACAAGATTATCAAATTAGATTTTTTTACGCTTCTCAAAAGGGAATCTTAACGGGATTCGTAATCTGTCAAATTGACGGCGATTATAAAAGTTACGGAATGGCGTGCCCTACGTTTGGTTGGCTTAGTGCTCAGAGTTTAGAGACTTGTGAAGCGTTAATGAGCGAGTGCGAAAAATTCGTTCGCGAAAACAAGAAGAAAAAACTCCGTGGCCCAATCAATTACCCGAAATATATAGGCGGGATCGGTTTTCAAACCGAAGGGTTCGAAGCTCCCATGATGAGCGGCGTAGCGTTCAGCGACCCCGAATCAAAAGTTCTAGACTACTTGGAACAATTAGGCTACAGAAAAGACTCGAAGTACTCGTGTCTCGACACTTTCTTAAAAAAGTGGGACAAAGGCAAAGAATTAGACGAAAACATAGTTATCAAGTTTTTACCCCTCGACGAAATAAGGAATTTAAAGGAGCAAATAATGGGCTTAGCCTCTCAATCCCTGTACGCCGTACTTGCCGACGCGCCAGGCGGTGAATCTAGATTTGAAGAGATGATGAACGGGTACGCTCAAGCGTGTAAAGTGCTTAAGATAGTCAACGAAGAATTCCCTCAAGAGAACGCCGATGTTCCCGGATTTAGAGAAACTTGGGATTCTTGCGACTTCGAAAAAATCGTTCCTATGGGCGTATACGCTTTCGACCGGAACACTAACGAGCTGGTAGGCGTTATAATGTGCCAACCAAACTTGTTTCAGCTATGGAACAGAGAGCCACTGACTCACTTAAACGTAGACACGGCCATGATAAAAAAGGAATACGCGAGAAAAGGCATATTTTCAGCGCTCCACAACATTGGAGTGTTTTTGTCAGCAAGTACCCACGGATTCGATTACTACGAAGGGACTAATATTTGGGCCAACAACGACCGAGCGATAAAGACCATCTTTCCACACGGTGTTTCCGTGAGGACTCATTACGTGGTTCAGAAGCGATTGCTAAAAAAGAATTAAAAGCGAGTGTTAAATTTTAAAAATTTATTTTTTTTATATTAAAAAAAAAAGAGGTGTTAGGATCTACCCCTTAACTATTAAATTTAATTTTTTTATGGAACCCACTTTTCCATATATTTTGTCAAATAGGTTACCCCACCGAAAATCGGAATCATATTCTCCATAACTCCAGCAAAAGCCCATCCGTCCCAAATTTCTCCTTCAAGATTCTCACCATTAGGGCTCACCATCATAACAATGTATGCCGGGACATATTTACCTCCTGTATTGGGCAATGTTATTAATTGACCTCGATGTACTATCTCCAAATCTATATCTGTAGTTTTAATCATTCCTAAGCCCATAACAAGCCAAAGGTTAGTCCACGTGACCCCCCGCACATCGCACACAAATTGCTGTTCCGGGATAACCATCCCATCTTTGAGTTTCCCCTTAATCATATAGACTTTCTTACCTGATTCATCATAGATTTTTATATGGAATTCTACTCGTCCCAGAGGTACACCAGTGACTTTATCGAATTCAATCTTTGCTACGATTAAAGTAGTAGCTCTATAAATGCCTTCGTCATATCCAGGAATATCCATGTCATCCCCTTTCGCTATGATATCAACCATTAACATGCGACTAGGTTCGGCGGGTTTTGCGTGTGTCGAAACTGCTATGATGCCTACCAGAAATAATGACATTAATATTGCTGTGGTCACTTTCAATTTCATTTTCATTATTATTTTCACCTACAAACTTTTACAAACGGTTAATCATTTTTTAATATCAAAGATAGTTAGATTAGTGAATCGCGCTCATCCTAAATCGTTGATCGAAAATGATCAAATTAAAAAAGAGATAACATAGTATTTAACATTTTTGTCAAAAAGTTAATTTGTTAAAAAGTTAATCTTCTCCATTAACACAAAATATATCCGTCTATTGTTTTTTCCTTTATTTACAGTCTAATTTACTTCAATTTCTCCGATTTCTTTGAGATGGTTAATTTTCAGATTTAGCTTTGGAATAATATAAAGAGTTAAAAGTGTGGAAAATTTTGATTTCTGTTTACTTTTGAACTTAAAGTTTAAAAGAATAATGATAAAAAAATTGTTAGTTAAGCTTTGATTTTTTCGGGTTTGCTATAATTTTTTAAATCGTTGTTTCGGTGATAGTTGAACTGCTTGGTTTTTCGCTCCCGCAAGATTTCGTTAACCAAAGAAGCGGCACCGCCTTTTAGGAACAGTTTTACATACTTCAGCTCGTTTACGCTAATACTGAGCGATTGAAGGAACTCGGGGTGCCGATAATTCTGCCACTCGATGTTTCGCAATTTTTTCACGCTAACTACCTCTTTTTTGCGTACTTTTGAACCATGGAATCAAAATTATCGGGAGAAAGACAACCAGCCGTTAAATAATCGTCTATCGAACGATTATTGTTATTTGGTCCTAAATCGATAGCAAAACTTCTATTACCTTTAATTTTTACTTTTTGTACAACTTCAGAAGAATATATTTCTTATCACCACTTTTTCCTGTTATTTTAGTTTATCTTAACGCTTTTTATTCTTATAAAGTGAGGATATTTAAACAAAAATTTAACAAAAATTTATCTATCTAATAGCTCAAAATTTATCGGGATTAATTGAACTCTATGAAGGGTAAAAATTTATTAAGCACCAATTTATTTTCATTGTAATTGCTAAATTTCTCACATAGGTGTTTTGATTAGATGGATGAAATTACGGGAATTCTTTATTCTAAAACTGCACAGGTCGGCACCTTATCTGAAGGGCTTAATTATTTTATCAAACCGCTGGACGATTATGCAAATAGATGGTCGGAAATTCTCGTGAGGAAAAAAACCCACTTATGGGAGAACGATCCTGTATTGCATAAGTTTATTGATAAAAAAGTGTTGATACTTGGAGAAATAATTGAAACAAAAAGTACAATTACCGTTGATTACGAATTCGTAAGAGTATTAGATTGAATTGCGTAATTTCATTCATTTCTCTTTTTAACAAACCACGCTCAATAACATTTAAATAGTCAATTCTATCAATATAAAATATATGCTTAATTGAGTATATTATTAAAATCAAATGGTAAATATCATGTTTTCTAAAATTTCATTTAATAAATTCTCTTTAGGATATTCTATAAGTTCTTTCTTAATCACCTTCGGGGCCATAACTCTTTATAAGTCTGTTACCACTAATTTGTTTCTTATTGGAGCAAGTTCTTTCGACCTTATTATGTATACAGCATTTTTTTCAGGGTTTTCGTTTATTTTAGCGTTGCTAACTCCTTTATTGGGATCTATTTCCGATAAAAAAAAACAAGGTTCCAGAAGATCGCCTTACTTGATAGTTGGTATAGTTGGCATGTCCTTGATGACGTTTCTATATTACTTTTCTCCCTTAAGATTTGGTTCTACTGATATTTTTCTAAACATTTTATATTTCGGTATTATGCAGAGTATTTACATTTTTAGTTCCATTATCTTTAATATTGGTTTCATAAGCCTTTTTCCAGAAATGTTTCAGGATCTTAATTCAAGATCTAAGGTTATTGGTTTACTGTTAGGATTTTCGGCTTTAGGATCGTTAATCATAGTTATCCTTGAAGCATTTTTTAATCTTGAAGAATTGTATTTTGGTATTATATTTGTCTTGCTCATTGTTCTTGGGGGGATAATATTATTTAAATATGGATTCGATGAACCATACTTACGATTGTCAGAGAAACCAAAATCTAAAGAACAAGTTTCTTACAAGATCTTATCATCAAATAATAAATTATTCAGTTGTTTTCTGTTAGCATTTTTCTTTATTACAATATCAGAAGCGTTAATTGAAGTCGGATTAACATATATTTGGGGATTTAATTTAGAAAATATAACTCCTTCTTTAATTGAGATTAATACATTCTTTATGAATATCATCCCCAGCGTAGCTATCATTGCTTTTCTTCTTTACTGGAGAAAATTATCTCTATCAATTGGAATTAAGAAACTCCTCAGAATCCTGCTGTTAGCTCTTCTAATATTTACCCTTGCTCTACTATTTTTGTCTGATCTTGTTTCTGCATATATTCTTACGTTTTTAATTAATTTAAGCTTATCTGGGTTAAGTTTTGTTAAATTGTTATTTCTAGCTATTATTATCGACCATTATTTTTTAAATACTGGCAAAAGGTGTGAAGCAACCCACTTTGGTTTTAATTATATGTTTAATTTAATTTCGGGTTTTATTGGGATCTTTTTGGGCCAATTTGCTACCGTTTTCTCGATGCTTTTCATCACCATTTCCGGACCCTATGGATTTCAAGAATACTATTTTTTTAATAAAATCGGGATTTCCTTGATTGCGTTAGTTTTTATTGGAATTAGCATGGTTTTGATTAGAAAGATCCCTCTTAATAGAGAAAAATATAATGAAATTGAAAAAGAAATAACTGAAATAAACGCATAAAGATCCTTTCTGCAATTATTCGAATCAATTTAATACAAAGAACTAAAAACTATTATTTAGAAACGGAATATTGTGTTTTTTCTTTTAAATATCTCTATTTTATTAAATAATTAAAACAAAAGCACCCTCAATAACGGATTTTCTTCGTATTATGATGATATGTAAGTATTGTGGTGAATCATTCAACTCTGAAAAAAAAAAAGTAGAGCACGTGAATATAGCACAAAAAACTAAGACACATCGATTTTGTTCTCCGAGATGCAAAAATAAGTGGAGTCTTCAAGTTCAAAATAGAAAACAGCGAATTATTATTATTTGGGCAATAGGCTCTTATATAGATAAATATTTTTTCATCAAAAAACGCATGAAAGTACATAGTCCATCGTTGTTGGGTTCAGAAACAAAAAAGACTTATTTCAAATCTAATTTCAACCAGATAGAAACGTTGGAATTAGCTAATTCTAACGGCAAAAAAGTTTTAAAAGTAACAACTTGATTTTTAGATAGTATAAACATTACTTTGGAGGTTCGATGTGCTCAAGTGACGAGAGATGGCTCATTGAGTAATCGTGGTAACCGTCTTGAGAAGGCGACCGGATCCCTTCCGCTCGAATATAATGACCGACGCGGGGTAAAAATCCGTAGGAATTTATTTTTGAGGCACTAACTAACACGGAATACATGTATATATCGACACGAACGGTTAATGACATATATCCATAAGTGTAGGCTCGAGAAATGCGCTTCTCGCCCCCCCTAACTTCAACGATTCTTCCTTCAATCGTTGTTTTTCCCTTAAATGTCATTTTCTTAGAAAAAGGGTCCAAATTTTTCATAAACGCGAATTAAATTGTCGGAATAAAATTGAATTTTCTCGTCAAGAGGGTTAAATTCTACTGCTTTTTCCATGATGTCTTCCGCTAATTTCACATCTCCCATATCAATATATGTAACAGTTAGTAGCCCCCAAGCTTCTATTAAAGTAGAGTTTAGATCTACAGCAGTTTCAAAACACTTAATCGCATCGCCCAACTTACCCAGACGGCGGTTGACAATCCCTAAATAGAGCCAAGCTTGCTCGTTGGAAGGGTCCTTATCCAATAAATCGTTTACGATGACCAGAGCTTTGTCGTTATCTCGCATAGTTAAGTGTTTATTTATGCTTTCGATAATCTCTTTGTTTTTAATTTCGTCTAATTCCATGAAGATCACTGCGTTATATTTTGTTCCTAATTATAAATTACACTAGCTCATTTATTAATATTAATATCAACTCTATATAAAAAAAAAAGAATACCATTCAAGTAATACTTCATTAATTTTTAACAATTTAAATGAAATTCTATCAATAACACAACCGAAAGTTGATAGCAAAGTTCTACAAAGTCTAAATTGTCTTAAACCTAAAGATATAATTACTCTTGTTTTAATTAATATAAATATTTATTTAACAGCTAGACAATAAATAAAAAAAAAAGATTTTTAAATAGAATTAAATTTTATTGGTAGTACTTACGTCGTTTTTTTTGGAAGACTATTATAATTGAGATTAATGCGATAATACTAAAGTAAGCGATCGGCATTAATGGATATCCCGGAATTTCGGGTGGGGGTGTTAGTACTTTACTAACTACTGTATACTTAAACGGTTCTCCTGTGCCATTCTTCTTAGTAGAATTTGCACCCTGGTTATCCCAACATATTACATACCATTGTACTTCAGTGTCTACTTCTTGAACTGGAAGTGCCGCTGACCAAGTCCCTGCAAAATTAATGTCTTCAATAAGATAGACAAAATCCCAACCACTACCATTATCAATAGAATATTTAATCAAAGCCTCTCGGATTCCACCTTCATCAAATAAATCGACTGTAATTATAGGCGAATCATCAGAACAGGGTCCTTGGAAATCGTTATTGGAATCATAATCGATGTATGGGAACCTAATTTCAGGAGGAATGTAATCAAATGTATTATGTTCAAGTGGTTGGGAAGTTTCACAAAATAACGAAGATGAGTTGAAGATATAAGTACCAAAGCGATTATCAATTCCTACCCCTTGAACAATTCTATCTGTATTTTCATTGTCAAAAACTCGATAACTAGTAGCAGAACTATGACCTAAAGATACTTCAGAGTAGGATTTCGTAGCTTCTGTTATTTCTATTGAACCTTCAAGGCCAAAATTAGCAATACCGATACTCGCTGCTGCTGCTGCTTCTACTGTTACAGTAAACGAGTGTGTTCTTGTTAGAGTACCTGAAACTTCAAAGAGTGCTGTTTTTTCACTACCTCCAGTACAATATAACGGAGATCCCCATGAGACATCTACCCAATCATTATGAATCGGATTCTGATCTCTCCACTCTTGTGGAGCATCGACATCACTTGCGAGCGTTTCTACACCGCGAAGAATTCCATATAGTAATCTTGGTTCTTCATAAACTTCTGTATTATTTGAATATTCTCTGTAAGTTGCATTAAGCACCCATTTATAGATCCACGACTCACCCCAATATATATCTCCATAACCAGGTCCGATATAATCAGGATTATCGCCTAATTTATTGGATGTAATGGATGTAGTCTCTGTCATTTCTAATCGAAAATCAAAGCCCTCTTCTTCAGTTTCTGTAGTGGTAGTTTCTATAGATGCTCCAAGCTCTACACCAAAAAGATCGAATTCTGCACCTATAGCTATGTGGCCAGCTATTTCGTTTGTAATTTTATAACCAAAACCTATAGATAATGTAGAAGTTTCAGTAAAACCAGAATAACTTTGATCTCCGTGTGGGTCATGAAGAATCAAATAAAGCTTATCACCATGTATTTCTGTTCCAAAATCAAGCATCTCTTCTATTTCAAATTCTATTCTTACAAATGTAAGACTAATTATATGGGATGCTACTAAAATACTATTATTGTAACCGTTTAAAGTTACTGTAACAGGACCATCTTGGTATGGAAAAATCAATGTGCGATTTTTATCCCACACACTTCCATGATTAATTACACCTATAACTAGTTCCGCGTCATCAAGTTCAACCCAATCATATTTAAAATCGAACATTACCCAATGCGCAAACTGATCAGTTTTATTATAAGGAAATATAATTGTATCACCGTCTATTGGGTCTAAAAATTCTATGAATGGTTGATCATAAGCCTTACCTGACACTTCTGAACTATTTGCGCCTTCTTCAACAATGTTAGTGGCGCTAATAACGTAATAATATCTAACATTAATTGTAGCTGTAGTATCATTATAATAATTTGTAGTTGTTGTTCCAAGAAAGTCTTTAACACCCCCTTCAACTAAGCCCCTATAAACAGTATAATGCGTGATTGGAACACCGTAATCTTCGGGTGTATCCCATGTTAAGTAAATATGGTGTATCCCTTGATCGACTTCTACATTCGGCGGGGGATCTGGAGGTAGTATATTGACCTTTACCATATCAACCTTGATTTGATAACCCGAAGACGGCCACTCATCATGATAGTCATATCTAGCTATTTTTAATTTCATCTCACCAGAACTGTCAAAATAGTGATCTGCATCTGTATTGATTAGAATTGTATTTAATCCTATAGATTGAACAAATCCAACTTCTATATATGCAGACAAACCATAATCAAACAGATAGGCAGTTGCAAATGGGACTGTTTCCTCCATATCAATTTGTAATTCAAATTCTGTTACAAAATCTAAATCAGTAGTTCCGTAATCTAGCACATATTCAAAATCAACGTCAAATTTATAGTAATTATAATTGATTTTAATATAGTCAACATTAAGCCAAGTATAAGTTCCAATTTCTTCATTGCAATACATTTGTACACTAACATGCTTTATAAAGCCACCACCTTTAACCCAATCAAAGACTGGTCCGGAAGTAATAGTCCAAGTATCTTCATAATGATTCCTATGAGCTGGTGTTGCTTCTATTGTATATATTTGATGGATCAAGAGCAATGGGCTGTAACGATCAGCCCATACCCAAAGATTAAGGTCAGTTGACTCATCTAAGATTCCTGGAGAGGAGTCTACCCACACTTCATAATCAATTGATATAGAATATATATGAGGACATATTTCCTCAGGTATAGGTGCATATTCGCCCCATGTCATATGTATCCATCCAGGGTATTCATTTTCATTAAAAAAAATCCCCCTGGTAGCTCTAAGGAAAAGGTAATCTCCATCGTCGTCTTTATATGCGTCCGTAAACCACCATAGTCCGTCAGGGGTGCTTCCATATTCTCCAGTATAACTGGGAACCGTACAAGGGTTACAAGTATCTCTAAGAAGAGAATAGCTACTACCTTGAGCAAAATTTGTAGAGTCCACTAGACTATCGTTATTCCTTAGATTAGTTTCATCCCATGTGTTATCTTGAGTGCCAGCTACTAATGGTTGAGGTTTATCAATAGAACCCCAATCAGGTGTAGATGTTTCTGGATTAAAGACATCCTCATTTTTCTCCTTTTCTTGATTAACTTCTGAATCTTTTTCAATGTCAAAAATAGGGTTATTGATTAAACTCAAAAAAGTAATCGAACTTCCAGCAATTATAGTTATTAAAAAAATTAAATTTAATCTTTTTTTCATTTTTTTCATTAGATTTCACTTTGACCAAAATTTATTTTTTTGGTTACAATAACATTTACGTAAATAAATAAAAAACAATAAGGACCAAATTTTTACAAATCAAAAATATATAGCGAAATAATACTTATACAAAATTAGATAATAAGCAAAAAAAAGCCTAAAACAACTCAGGGTGCTTTTTTTCGATAGAATTGAGGGTCGAAACTAAATCGTAGAGAAGCTTTTCGTCCTTACATTGATTAATTGACTCGGATAACTTATTCAACAGCGCATTAGCTAAATTTTTCTCGTATTCAGTGAGTTTAACAGAATTGTTTTGAAATATTTCGTCAAATTCGTTTTCAAACCACTGTAGTTGGTGTTTGAATTCCTCAATTTGAACCCTTTCAACGTTAAAATTTAGAAACATGCGTCTCCTCGATTGAAATTTTACAAAAAATTTTAAACTACAGTAATAGTTATAGAACTTATTTAAAAAGTTAAGGATCTCTGCGGGTTTTCTAAAATGTCCTACGACAAATGGGAAAAGATTTTACACACAAAAATTAAAAATAAGTCGGATTACTGAACTCTGTAAATATAACAATAGAACAATTAATTTAACACTTAAAACGCCTAAATAACATAGTTAGTTTTTTGTCGGAACTTTCTTATGAAATTTCTAAGTATAATAAAAAAGATTTAGATTAATCTAAAAAAGCATTTCATTTATTTATGACAATATTTAATTAAAGTTTACATTTTGATTAATTTTCTAATGTTGCTTTAAATTATCAATAGAAGTTTCTACAACAACAGTTCGTGAAAGCACACTTTCACGATCGTTAAAAAAAGAAATTGTTATTATTTTTCTTGAAAATATTTAGAATCAAATTCTTCCAAATCATAAGGTGGCCAAGCACTAGGCGTTTTGTAATTTTTTACAAACCTATGCGTACAGAACGGAGCACCAAATCCAAGAGCTTGAGTACGAGAAAAGCCAAATCCTAAACCTTCAGCTTCATAGTGGTCTCCTAAACAAATGAATGGAAGGTATTTCTCATCACCCAGCTTTTTGAATGCTTTTTGTACTCCACACTCCGTAATGTCCCAACCCCATTCAAAAGAATCTCCCTCTCTCTCTATGAAATCCATTACCCAATCGTCTGGATAGAGCTTCATTTGGGTTTCTTCAGTTAATTTTTTTTGGTAATCCATGTATACGGGATCGAAAGGGTATTGCGATGGATCTCTACCCGCCTTTTCTAAAGCTTCTTTTCTAAGTTTAAGGGCCGCCATTACATAATTGTAATGAAACTCCCCTATTTCTTTGAACGAAAATCCTATTTTCTCTAATATGCGAAATATTGCGAGATCAGACACGCATTTAACGAGTACTAAAGTAGTAGGGTTTTTTTGCCCACCAATATAGGGAATATCCGGTAAAATTTTCTCGAATTCCGCTTTCATTTGACTCATAAGTTCTTCAGACTTCTTGTCATCAAATTTCTTGCGAAGTTCTTCATTTACTACGGCTAAACGTTCGTTAAAACTTCTCATGAATTTCGATTTCTTTCTGATGTAAAAATCGTCTACAATTTTAGCAACCATAATTATCTATTTTAGGATGCTTTCTTTTAATTTCAATTTAACTAAAACTTTATTTTATCATAATTATAGTTATAAACTATCACATTGAGGAGTGAAAAAAAGGTGGATTCGACCCCCGATGCTAATAGAAAGCAGGAAATCGTTGCATATATATTAATGATCGTAACTTCTATTATTTGGGGGGGCTCGTGGCCATTAGGGAGATGGTTAGTCTCAGAAGAAGTTGGAGGAGCGACTATCCCTCCCTTTATGATTGCAGTGATTCGATATTTCCTAGCTGTCATATGTTTTTTTCTTATTCTTAGATTTAAGGAAGGAACTTTAAATTGGAAGTTCGCTAAAGAGCACTGGAAGATTTTAGCTATAATGGGATTATTATCAGTGACAATCTATCAAGCGGGTTATTTAACAGGGGAGTTACTTACCAGTGCTAGTGATGCGAGTATTATGATCGCAACAAACGCAGTTTGGGTGGTTATTCTTTCAAGTTCTTTCTTAAAAACTGAGCGATTTGCGTGGCGAAAGATGTTTGGCTCGTTATTAGCATTCACAGCAGTAACCATTGTTGTGGGGTTTTCTCCGAATGTAAATGTTGAGAATCGAATTCTTGGGGATATTATGATACTATTAGCAGCATTGGCTTACGCAATTTATACGGTAATTTCTCGATTTTTCCTAAATAAAACTCGCGAAAACGCTGAATCCTATCAACCAAGCTCTATCTGGATCATGACTTGGATTTCTTTATTTGGATTTTTGATAACTACTCCTATAGCATTAATTATTAATCCAGAATTCATAATTCCAGCAACTTACTTAACCATTCCCCCTCGAGTGTGGATTGGTATCTCGTATCTCGCATTTCTTTCTACGATCGTAGCGTACACATTCTACTTAGAAGGTGTTAAACGTTTAAATGCTAGTAGAGCGGCAATATTTCAAGCGTTGGTTCCCTTATTTGGAGTATTATTTTCTGCTTTATTTTTACAAGAACAGTTCGATGTTTTTGTTTATCCATTTGCTTTATTATTAGTTATAGTAGGAATTATTTTGGTAAATCGTAAAACAGCTCGAGTATAAAAATAATAATATAAGTGTTAGTGAAAAAAATGAGAATTCCTATACAGGTGTTAGTCTATCCCGTTAGAAAAACCCCCAATGGTTGGGAGTATTTAATGCTAAAAAGATTAATAAGCCGAGGGGGCGTTTGGCAAGGAGTTACTGGAGCCCCTGAAGGTAACGAAACTATCTCTGAAGGCGCCAAAAGAGAGTTATTCGAAGAAACGGGCTATAAATCTTTTACACTAATTAAAACAGACATATCTTACATAATCCCAATGCAAGATAAATGGAAAGACATCTATCCGGAGGACACTAAAGAAATCCCTGAATATCTTTTTATTGCTAAGCTAAATGAACCAGGTCCACCTCAAATTGATCTTATTGAACACGACCGTTGGAAATGGTGTAAATACGAAGAAGCTATGGATTTACTCACCTGGGAGGATAACAAAAGTGCTCTTGAATTCGTTCATAAGTTCTTAGGAGATGATTTAATTAAAGAAAAGAAGTAAATTTATTATTTTTTAAGATAAAAAACCAAGCAGATTTCTCCTAATTTTGACTTTTTTTAGAATAAAATTGATCAATTTTTTCTCCCACATTAGCTATTCTTAGCTCCAATTCAGAGCTTCTCCATTTTTTGTGCCCTTTTACTTATGTAGAAAAAGGATCTTATAGTGGTTCTTTTCATTTTGAAGAGATATTAGCATCACCTAATCTAGCGCTAATCATCTCCACACACTTAATATTGGATTAATATTATAGATTAGACGATAGAAATTAATTAAGATGTCAACCAAACCTGATTACATTACTTCACATCAATTTCCAACCTTTTAAAGAAAATTCTATATTTAGAAAATACTATATTTAGAAAATTCTATATTTATAATAATCCTAAATTAATTTATGAAAATCTTTTACTAAAGTTAAATTGAAATTCGGTTTGCATTATGACTGATTCCTCAAAATCCAATTTGGTTAATAAAATTCAGGCTGAATACCATAAAAAGTTAAAAGGATTAGAGTCAAAACTAGCAGCAAAGCATAAGGAATTAAACCAAATCGAACAACGAATAAAACATGAATCAAAAAAAATTTATAACTCAAACATTTCTTCATTAAAGGTAAAAAGAATGGAGTTGAATGCTTCCATTTTAAAGTTAAAGAAGGATATAAGACGAATCAATAAAGAAAAAATTAAAAAGTTGAGAAAGCTATAAGCTATCTTTATAAGGAAGTCGTCTAATCTCAACAAAAGATTGCATCATTGATCTTTCAAATCTTTTAGATTTCACTCGATTTTAAAAATAAAGAAACAAAAAAAAAGAGAGAATTTATTGAAAAGTAATTAGCTTGGTAAAGTAACTCCGACTTGAAGGATCACCAAAATAAAGTTTATCACGAGAAATCCCGTACACACGCTTAGTATAGGTGTAGTTAACGATTTTTTAATGACATAATGAATAATCAAAGCTGCGATTGCGTAGATATTAATGATCATAAGAGGTATTGGCACCCAGAAGCCTTGCATCCAGAAAGATAAAAAAAGCATTGAAACAAACACAATGAAAAAGTTGAAATAATACAAAATTCTTCTAATTAGATCTTCTTGACGATCAATTTTATACCAGAGTATACCAAAACCAATAAAGATAATCCATAGCGTTACTAAATCTATTAAGTCAAAGGGATTGAAAGGGACGTCCATTCCGTAGTGAGTCCCCCACCAAGCAGTAATCATCCCATATCCTAGGATTTGGGTTAGCAATATGTGATATGTCGATTTACCAATCAAAGAGATAGACTTTGAAATACGCCAGTCAGATTTTTGGGGTAAAAACCGGAGTGCTAGCAAAACAAGCATAGCAGAATAAGGAAAAACTAAGAAATGATAATCACCTCTTAAAAGTGGAATACCATCGAGCCTCAATCGTAAGTTTAAAAATTGGTAAGCTATAATATATACTAAGCTAATTGAAGATATTATCCACATAAACCAATTTCTTTTAATTGTAAGTTTATGACCAAAAGAAAACCACATACCCAAACCGACTGCAGAAATATAGAATAAGATACTATTCATAAACAATGATAAGATATGTACTTTTTCCCAAGATATTATCCCTCCAATATAGATATCTCCAATAAAGAAAAATACTGTAATTTGCATAGCAATTTCAACGATAAAGGTTAGTATTAACGTCAGTACAGGTTTTTTAGTAAATCCCCAATATAGTAATGGTATGACCAGAATTGATTGAAGTAAAACGGGAATGAACCAATTACCTGGTCCCCAAAAAGGCATTATCAAATAAAACAAGTTAATAATACCGTGATTCGGGTAATATTGATTATCATACATTGCTATAAAATCGAATCCATACATAAACAAACCAATAAACGTTGACACTGCGTACAAAATAAGAAAAGGAACAACAAAGCGTAAGAATTTTTTCTTGAAATAACTCCAGGAATATAATTCTTTTAATGATAAATTCTCCTTTCCTTTAAACGATAATCCCATGTTAAACCCCATGACCACCAAAAATACTGGAATAGAAATCCGTTCCCATAATGCGACACCAATTTCACTTTTAATCGTCCAAGCTACGAAATGATCGAAGATTACTAAGAAAATCATTAATGCTTTCAGAAAATCTATTTGAAAATAATTCGACTTACGTTCATCTATTGTTTCTTGTTCGAAATTTTGTAAAATAGTTTCATTCATGTTATTCATCAAAATTTTTAATGTTTATTTTTTATTGCAAATTATAGTTTTACTTGATAGTAAATTATAATACTTTTTCATTACATCATTTTAAATTGTTAAAGGAGTCCAATCTTTATATGTCAGACTCCTAAATGTCTTGATATATGATCAAAGATTCGTCAAATTTGATGATTATAGTACTAAAAAGTATGAAAACACTATTAAGAAAATGAGCTAAAGCTCGAACTTCACAAGAAATTATTATATTATGAGATAATTAGATTACCGAATACGTCATAAGCTACTATTTTCGCTTTAGCAGCAGGAGATTTTAAGTATTCCTCCCTCAATATCAACCATATCATTGAATCTGATGGCACCCCCTCAATTGTTTCAGTTCTACCTCGTAAAGTGGCTTCATATACATATCCTAATTTTTTTGGAATTGCTGCACTTTTTATATTGTCTGGATCACAGTGAATTTCTACTCGCTTTACGTTTTCTACCTCAAATGCTACTTTAGTGAGAGCAGCAGAGATCTCTGTAGCATATCCTTTATTGATATGGTTCACATGAATCCAATACCCAATTTCAAACGCGTTTAGTCCAACTCTGGGATGGAGTCCGGTCCCTCCCACTAATTCAGTCTCGTTAGGATCGAAAACGCCGTACACATAATTTTTACTTAAATCAAAATCGGCACGGAACAATCTAAGGCGTTCTATCTTAACCTTCAATTCTTCGGGTTCGTCTCTTACCCATGGCATCCACGGTCGAAGATGTTCAAGACTTTCTTGGATTGCTTTTTGTAAGTGAAGCGCATCTTTAGGATTATAGCACCTAATAACTAAACGTTCAGATTCGATACGATATGCGGGTCCTAAATAAGTATAAGGCATATTGATAGGAAATTTTGATCCTTGATAAATTATACAAAAAAAATATTATAGTTTTTTTCGTATCTCCCATGGTAGTTCATGGTAGTTCTCATCGAAATTAAACAGAAATCGTTCAAAATTAGAATAATAAGATCTTTAGAAAAATTAGGTTTAAATAAGGGAATTGAAGTTGCAGTAAATCTAAAACCGTTAAGTGATGCTACTTAATTAGAAATAGAGATTTAAATTTTCTTATTCCTATAATACTTAGATTTTTGGAAATATATGAAAAAAAAAAGCGGCCGTGAAGACCGTTATTCAATTAAGGTGAAACCTGTAGTAAAGCTTGCTACTTGCAGTTCCCCGCTATTATACCAACTTATTTCCACTAAATATTCGTGATATCCAAGAGTAAGTCCCATTACCTCAGTTAGATAATATGGAGGTATTTTTATGTAGTATAATTGCATCAAACCTGGTTCTCCATAATCAGTTTCTTCTTTGAAGAGCCATACAGAATCTAGAACTTCTTCTCCATTGATCCGAACCGTGTATGGAGGGTACGCTTCTCCTTCGACTCTTTCTGAAAACAATTGCAAGACCCCATAACGGATATAACTCGTCTCGCTCGCGATTACTATGCGATCTCCTCCTAATCGATTAGGTAGTAAAGGATCTAAAATCTCTTCTTCGATAGGAGTCATAACTTCCCAACCGTTTTCTTCTACGATCGGATATAAGTCGTATCCAAAAGGAGCGTCCGACCAGAAATTTCCTTCGAGCATGTAGGGGTGATGCCAATTGTTCGCGGTTGGTTGAAAATCAATTGCCTGGTTGTCGTTATCTATGAAATTATTGTGGTACACGGTATTTCCTTCGGATCCAAGGCCAAACGAGATTCCATAGAAGTTTTCTGCAATCGTGTTTCTCAAGACATCGTTCATATCCGCGTCAGATGAATAAATTCCAAGTAGATTGTTTTCAAGGTTATTCTTGTAAATGATGTTGTCTTTGGGGGAATGATCTGGTTCGCCCACATTTATTAATGCAATACCAGCGTTAGCGTTTTCAAAGCAGTCGTTCTTCTCTATTACGTTTTTGTGGGCTGATGCAATAACAATTCCTGAATCAAAATTATTCTTACAATCGTTTTGTTTAATAGTAGTAAACATACCCCATTCGATGTAAATCCCAACTCCATTTTCGCTACAGAGGTTTTTTTGGATCACGTTATGTAACGACCCAATTACGGCGATTCCCGCTCCATCGTTACCAATAAAGTTGTTCTTGAAGATGACACCATTTTGAGTGTTGATTAAAATGAATCCTGCAGATCTTTCTCCTACTATACCGCCATTACTAAAAGTACACTTCATTATTTTGAAATACGCATCTGAGTCTTGAATCATCATGGCAAATTGAAATCCACTTACCTCAATGACTAAGTCTTTAATCATGTAGGGATCTTCTTCGGTACCAGAACCTTTTAGCCATGGTTCTACGCTCCATTCTGCCCAAGAACAACCAGGAACGGCGTCATTGATGTAAACAGGAATGTTGCGAGTATATACTTGTTTCTTCGCGGTTACAGATATGGCAAACATGGGAATGCATATCGATAGTGATAATGCTGTCAGTAATAAGCTAATTTTTACACATTTTGCTTTATTCATATAATTTCTACCTTTTTTTACAAATTAAATGCTGATCAAAAATGATCAAAAATTAATATGTAATTATTGATATTGATCAAATATCTCTAGATGAATCTGGAATATAAAGATTACACTGAAATTAACCGTAAAATCTTATTTTTACCAGTAAAAATATGAATGCTACTAGTAAAAATTGTTCAAATTAATTGAAAATATCCCAGAAAAAGGCAATTTTTTATGTCTACATTTTCGATAAAATTGATTTATAAAATTTTTAAAAATGGGAAGAAAGGTGATGTTTGATAATTACTTTACTTTTTTTTTTTGTTATAAAATTCATAAAAATAGATTGAAAGCATGTTTATATGTTTATAATCTTTAATTGTGAAACTCGTTGATAATGATTGACATTATCGGTTGCTAACTCAGCATCATGTTCCAATGTAACTGCTGCAATATAGATGTCATTTAGGTATACATTCCTTCAGGAGGAGGTTTATTGTACGGAGTTCTATAATGGTTCGTATATATTTGTCTTAGCATTTCTCTAAATCGAGTAGAATCATATCTCCAAAGCATATCGCTTAAATCAATGTTTCTTGGATTGTAACCGGCTTGGTCATAAACTTCTCTTCTCTGGGGATCGCTTAATGTATCGTAAGCTTCAAGTAGTTCAATAAACTTCTCCTTAGCTTTTGGATCGGTTTTATTAAGGTCGGGATGATATTTTTTCGCTAATCTCCGATAAGCCAGTTTAATTTCTTCCTCGGAAGCGTCTTCTTCGACTTCGAGAATTTTATAGTAATCCTTATTCTTATCCATTTTAATTATTTTTCTTTTTTTTTGTATTAGAAGAAAATGAGGAAATATAAACTTAAGTTCAAGTTATTATTGAAAATTTCTTCTTATAATTTTAGATCTAAAAGTATTTTCACACATTTCTTTTGGAAAAAACTATTTTTAAATAGGTTTTTCATTCGCCCTCTAATCATCTCTCAAACTTCATTATCAATAAGAATTATTATAATTATTGAGAATGATCAAATTTCTAATATTTAATATTGAATATAAAGATTCTTTCGAATATTGTTAGTAAAAGTTAAAGAAATACTGGTAAATCTTAGATTTTAGTGGTAAAATTTACGAATTACTAGTAAAATCAAAAGAGCTAATTATTTTAACATCAATCGATTAATAAGAATTGCTGGTTAGTTCTTAGCTCATCAAACAACACATTAACCTAACTTCTTTTTATTTTATAAAGGTGTTAATATTTATAGAAAAAAAGTAAATATATATATAGACTTTTAACAATTTAGTATAATAGCTATATTTATTTTTCCAGTTAAGAAGAAAATTACAATATTTAAAGGGTAGGTGTTTTTGACTTCCTTAAATATTAAATTAGGGAATTTTGAAGAAGAATTTAAATAATTAATTTGGTTCTTAATGCTGCATGAAGAGATTACCGAGCGCAAGCAGACGGAGCGAAAATTGCGCGATAGTGAAGAAAGATTTCGCTCTTTGGTCGAAACTACTAGTGATTGGATTTGGGAAGTGGATACTAATTCAGTCTATACTTATTCAAGTCCAAAAATTAAAGCCATATTAGGATATGAGCCAGAAGAAATCATTGGAAAAACTCCTTTTGATTTAATGCCCTCAAACGAGGCGGAGCGAGTACGTAAACTTTTCCAAGCAGCAGTTGAATCTCAAAAATCTCTTACATGGCTTGAAAATATAAACATCCATAAGGACGGAAGGCAAATAATTCTTGAAACGAGCGGTGAGCCAATCCTCGATGGAAACGGAGAGCTCTTAGGGTATAGGGGTATCGACCGCGACATTACCGAGCGCAAAAAGGCAGAACAGAAATTAAAAGAATCCGAAGAGATGTATCGAAATTTATTTAATAGCACACCTTACGCAATCTGGCTTGTAGATTTAAAAGGAATAATCCTTGATTGCAATGAACCAATGAATAAGTTTTTGTCAGTATTTAAGCCTTCTGACTTGATAGGGAAACCTTTCAGAGAAGTACTTCAAATGTTCAGCCGTGAGGGAGATCCCAGATTTGAAAATATAGAGCAAGTCCTTAAAGAAAGATTTGTAGTATTACTTAAAGAAGGTTATTTAAAACCTGTAGAATTCGAAATCTTTAGAGGCGATGGTAAAAGATTTTGGATAACATTGGAATCCTCGTTTGTCAAAATAGGTAAAAAGAGCCTTATTCAAACGTTTATTAAAGACATTACAGAGCGAAAATTAGCTGAAATTGAGTTAGACGGTTTAAGGAAAGATCTAAAAATTCGAATAAAAGAAAGAACGATCAAACTAGAAAGTTCAGAAATAAAATATCGAAAGGTATATAATAGAGCAGATTGTTATAAGGGATTGTTTACGCATGATATTTCTAACATGTTTCACACGATTGGAAATTCCATAGAATTATGTGAAACCTTGTTAAAAAAAAATATTGAAAATAATGATATGCTTGAATATTTTAAAGCAATTGAGCAACAGATTAAACGAGGGAAAAAGTTAATAAATAATATAAGAGAACTATCAGACATTGAAGAATCTGAAATACCTTTAAAACCTATAGAGATTTTTGAGAAAATAAGAAGTGCTACCCAATATGTAAAAGTAAATTTCCAAAAACGAGAAATAATTGTTAACATCGAATCTGAGGCAAATAAAATTTACGTACTTTGCAATGACCTATTACTTGATGTATTTGAAAATATTCTTATAAACTCTGTACTTTATAATAAAAATGATGCTGTAGAGATTGAAATTAATATTTCAAGAGTGATGGAAAATCAGAAATCACATATCAAATTAGAATTTAAAGATAATGGTATTGGCATTAATGATACTAAAAAGAATATTATATTTAAAAGAAATGTTAAAAAACCGATAGGATCTAAAGGTATGGGGCTTGGACTTTCTCTCGTTGCAAAGCTTTTAGATTTATGCGAGGGTGAAATCTGGGTTGAAGATAAAATTAAAGGGGATTATACTCAAGGAAGTAATTTCATAATTCAAATTCCTGAAGCATTATAAAAAAAAGTATTGTTTATAGTAATCTTGGATGGTGTAAATCAATTAATAGTATCAATCAAAGTAATAAAACAGAAAAAGAAAAAAAGCAAATTAAATGGTATACTTACGTAGATTCAGCGCTCGACAGTAAACTAAAACTATTCATGGAACAGAATAGCATTAAAAATCAAGCAAAAATAATAAGAAATTCCGTTAATTCTTATATCGATAATGTTTATCAGATGTTACAAAAAGACATCGAAAAAAAAGAGTACGATGAAAAATCTATTAATAGTTCCATTAGGGAAGCTATTGATTCTTTTGAATTACACACGACTTTTCACGAAGAGTTAAAACAGAAACTTTCACCTCTTAAAGTATCAATTCTAATGTTAGGTAGTTTTCTAAATGAACCAAAAAAGTTAATTGAAAATATAGAAAATATAAAAAACGCCTTGGTAGATTTAGAAAATTTAATAAAACGACATTATGAAAAACCTAAGTTGATTAGATATATAAAAAACTTTGATATTTTATATATTGAAGATAACGAATTAGAACGCAAAACAGTTGACACCTATTTTAAGAGAAAAGACGTAGATATTAAATCTGTAGAAACTTCCGAAGAAGGACTTGATATTTTGAAAACTTCTACTCCTCAAGCCATTTTATTAGATATAGATTTAAAAACTAGCAATATTGACGGAACCAAATTGTGCCAGATGCTAAAATCTAAGATGCTATATAAAGCAATTCCTATAGTTTTGATATCTGCTGTTGTTTCAGAAAAGGAGATAAAAGAGATATTAACAATTACCGAAGCAGACGATATAATTATTAAACCTATTGACAAACTAGCAGATTTAGATGTTCTATTAAAATATATAAATTAGATGCTTTCTTTCTATTTTTAAATTAAACCAAGTTGGGTAAAAGTCATCATCACTATAGCAAATATAGTAAATACTACTATGCAAACAATAGTTTCATAATATCTCAAATCACTTTTTTGTTTTAAGCTAATTTTTGTTCCACATGAAGGGCAATAATCTGGATAGAAATGAATTAACCTTCTATGAATTCGCTGGATCCGTTTTCCACATTTTTCACATCGAGGTCTCATTTTTAGAAAAATCCCTCATATTTTGTTATCTGAATATATTAATATAAAAAGATTATTTAAAGGTTCAATTCCCAATAATAATTGAAAAATAACGAACCTTTCATCTTCTCGATTTTAAATTAAACGCTAAATAAAAAAAAGGGGAATTAATTAGTGTTTCTAATTCTCTTTGATTGCTTTATGCTCGTAATCTTCCTTTTTTAACATTAAGAAACCAGCAAGGCCTATATTAGAGATTAAAGCCATAAATAGAAACACTATTAGATACGAGGCCGTGGCCCCTAAAATAATTCCGGTTAAAGACATTCCGAGCGTGCTACCTAAATTTGCGAAAGCATTACATAATGAGTAATAAGTACTACTCATCTCGGGATGCTGCTTTGAAATTTCAGTTACTACAGCAGCGTAACTAGAATGACGCCACCCAATTGCACATCCTACAAGCGTCGAAAAGATCAATAAAATAGGCCATTCTAATGGAACCATCATCAGCAATAAAGAGATGGTCGTTATTATGTAAGCAATATAAACGCTAACTTTTCTTGTGATTCGATCAGCGATCTGCCCTCCAAGTATTGCTCCAATCACCACCCCAATAGCAATTATCATAGTTATGTAGCCATTTACTAAGTATATATTTAAGTCTCCGCTAGGTAGTGAAAGGGACGTCCCACTTGAAGCTAATAAACCCATGTTTATTAAGATGAAAATTGAGACAAACAAAATACCAACAGAATCAATAATAGAAGCGAATAAAGCAAATCCGTATGTTTTCCAATCTCTTTTATTGTTAAACATTTCCTTGAGATGCTTACCAATTTTGGCTTCTGGGTATACTGTAGGTTCTTTTATGAAAAAAGTTAAAAACGAACACAGAATAGTAAAAATTCCTACAATGATAAATAACATCGGTACTTCTAAGCCGCCATAAACTACTAATAGAGCAAATAATGGGCCTCCCGCTATAGCTCCTACAGACCTTAGACCCCAATTTAACCCTGATACGCGTCCCAATTTTTCCTTTGGTGTAATATCCAGCAATAAACCGTCGATAATTGTATCACCGAAAGCAACTCCAAAAAAGATTAGAATACCCATAATCGTAAAAACAGAAATGGAATTTTCAGCTGTAATCACGTTAGGTAATCCTAAAATGATCCATAATACTCCCGAAAACGATACCATGCTTATTATCCAAGGTCGCCTTCTCCCTATTTTTTTTAACCCAAATTTATCGCCAATAATTCCATAAAAAATTTTAAAAATCCAGGGTAACATAATTATTGATCCCAGAAACGCGAGTTGCGAAGCGTCGATCACTCCAATAAATTGGATCAAATAAATTGGTATAATTACCGCAAACAAAGATTGATTGATTCCTTGGAAAAGGTAATTCACATTAAAAATAGCAATATAATAATTCTTAAATTCGACTTGTTCTCGTTCACTCATTTTTTTATTTAATATTTTAATTAAATTCAATAATTAAATTCTTAGAAGTATTTAAAATTTCCATTATTTTAAATCGCATTTTGGACAAATTGGTTAAATAAAAAATAAAATTCTTGTCTTAATCATAAGAGAAAATATATGAAAAAAGAAAAAAAGAGATATTAAGAATTACACAAACAATTAATATACCTATTGTGTTCCTCTAAACTTATATTAAAATAAAACTTAATCTAATCAAATTAACTACTTTTAAATTAAGTATTAAATAAAAGTATAAATCTGAATATTTTATGACAAATAATTCAAGATATGAATTATCTAGAAAAGTTCATTCTGAATACAATAAAAAGTTAAAAGAACTTGAATCAAAACTTGCATCTAAGCACAAAGAATTAAGTAAAGTTGAACAAGGAATAAGACATGAATCAAAAAAAACTCATGGCTCGAATTTATCTGTACTAAAGGCCAAAAGAGGTGAATTGAATGCCTCCCTTCTTAAGTTAACTAAGGAAATAAAGCAAATTAACAAAGAAAAGGTTAAAAAGTTGAGAAAATTATAAATTTGCTTTTTGCCCAAATGTTAAATCTTTTGTATCAAATTGATTTTTTTAGAAAACTCTTCCAGGATTTTAATTCTTGCCAGATAATTAGCCCGTTTACTTTATTAAGTATAACATAATCCTAATAAATTTTATCCTTGTCTATTGGTTCAGGAATTATGATCGTATGGTCCTCTTTAATACGATCTAATACGATTTGGGTCTTAACTTCTTCTACTCCTGGAAGATTGCGGAGTGTTTCAATGAGACCCATGGAATCTTGATGATTTAGACATTTTGCCATAATAAATAAAGGATATTCTCCAGTAACCACATAAGCATACTTAATTTTTTCCATACTTTCAATATGTCCCTTAATGCGTTCTATAGGCTGAGAAGAGTTTACTCGTAATGAAGCTATTACCATTTCGCGATATCCTAATTGACGGCAATCTATTAAAGCTACGTATTTTTTTATATATTTTTCTTCTAACCTTACTATTCGAGACCTTATAGCAGTCGGACTTTTTCCAACTTTATCAGAAATCTCTTTTATTGTAATTTTTGCATCATTTTGTAGTAAATCTAAAATGTTCCTATCAAATTCGTCAATCTCTGAACGATTTATATTTGTTGTTGTCATGTTATTAAGCCCATTTTAATTTAAATTATTTTTAACTATTTTTTTCTTATTTTTTTACATTTTTTTAGAAATTTAGTTCTCTAAAGCTTTATTAAGTTTTTATTACTTATATTTTTTTCACTAAAATCTCACTTTACTTTAGTGATTTTTTATTAATAAATCAATATATTATAGTTAAGAAAACTACTATTTAAATATTATTTCATATTTCTTTACTACAAAGATATCATAAATTAATTTATTTTGATATCAAAATAAAAAAAAATAGATAAAATAACTATTAAAAGTGAAAAAAATGGCTGATAAAACAGTTGATTATACTGGTTTAAAATGTCCGTTACCAGTTTTGAAAACTAAAAAAGAATTGAAAAGTTTGACTTCAGGACAAATAATAGAAGTAATCGTTGACGATGTTGGAGCGAAGAAGGACATTCCAGCGCTTCTTACTAAAATAGGCGACGAATTAGTCGAACTTCGAGAAGATAATGGAAACTTAATTTTTGTCATTAAAAAGGCTTAAAACGCATTATATGGAGTAAGGATATTATTATGTCTAAATATGTTTTCTTTATTAGCACAGAACCCTATAAATTTGAAGCTGTTGATTCTTTAATTGAGATTTGCAAAGCTATTATTAGGAAGGGAAATACGGTCAAGGGATTATTCTTTTACGGCTCGGGAGTATACAACCTAAAGAAAGACATTAGCAGTGGCACTACAATCAGGAACATTCCAAAGAAGTTACAAGATTTTTGCGGTGAAAACAATATACCAGTTGTCGGTTGTAGTACTTGGGTTAGTCTTACAGGGTTAAATGAAAGCAATTTCATAGATGGAGCTACCGAAGAGGGATTAGGAGATTTCTCAAATTGGGCGATCGATTCAGATAAATTAATTGTTTTCGGAACGGGGGGTTAAAAACTATGGTAGAATCTGTTGTAATTATAGCCGATCAATCACCTACGGGCAAGAATTCTGCTGCTGAAGCGATTCGGATTGGTTCGGGATTTGTAGCTCTTGGAGAATCTATCAATTGCCAAATAGTTTTCACTGGAGACGCGGTTTATCTTTTAAACAAACACGCTAAGCCTACAGTCGTTGGTATGGACCCCGTAGATGAGTTTCTTGAAATAGCAGACTTATCTGACTTAGAATTATATGTTTTAGATAAATCGTTAAAAGATGCTGGCTTAACATTTGAAGATTTAATAGAATACGAGAATTTAAAAGTCATTAGTATTGACGAATTAATCGATTTAATCGAACAAGCAGACACCTGCTTTAGGTTTTAACGGAGGAATATAAAAATGACGCAAGAATTAAGTGAATTTAAATTTTTATATTTATTTGGGTTTAGCGAAATTACAGGGAACCATTTAGAGCGATTATTACCTATATTGAAAGGTCAGATTAAAAAAGGGAGCCAAATTGGAATAGTTTTAATCCACGATGGGGTTATTGGCATTAATAAGAGAGGTAGAATTACAGAAGCAATGGAAGAGCTTCTCAGCTTGAAAGTTACATTATATGCGATGATTCCCGATTTGAAGGCTCGTGGAATAAACTTGGAACAAACGCACGAAAAAATTAAACCTATTGAATACGACGACTTAATAGATCTTTTAGACAATAAGTTAAAAATAGTATCTTGGATGTAATAGTCCGAGACAATAATTAAGATTTTTTAATACCATATCAAGAGAATTTAGTTAAAAATTTATTGAAAATAAAAAAAATATAAAAAAAAAACAGAAAAAAAAAGTGTTTAAAATGGCTGAAAAAATGAGTTTTATTGTAAGTGATAAATCCTTCGAAAAATTTATGATGGCGACTATTCTTGGAACTACTGGAGCAGCAATGGACGAAGAAATGAACTTTTTCTTTACCTTTTGGGGTTTAAGCCTCTTAAAAAGAAAGTTTAAGCCTAAAGCAAATGGCATGCCAACCGCAATGAAGGGGATGGGTGCTATGATGTTTAGGAAAAGATTAAAGAAATTTGGGATTGATAATCCTTGGGAATTAATCAAGGACGCAGTTGAAGACGGTAAATTAAAGCTTTACCCATGTCAAATGACTATGGATTTAATGGGTATAAAAAGGGAACAAATGTGGGACTTTGTTGAGGATCCAATTGGAGCAGCAGGTTTCATGGAAATTAGCGAAGGAGCAAAAGTGGTATCGTTATAGATACTATTCTAATTTTTTTTTTTTTATTCGAGATAATTAAATAGTAAAAAAGATGGTAAAAAAATGTCAGATACATCAGTTCCACGTGACTTAGCAAAGACTAAACATAAACATTTAGGAACCGATTTTCTCGAAGATGACGAGCAATGGTTAATGTATTTTGAGTCAGTAAAATAAAACTACAAAACTTTTATTTACTTTTTATTTTTTTATTTATTTTATGAACAACTGATTTCATTAAGACTAAACATAAACATTTAAGGATGGATATTTAAATATTTTAAAAACCTAGATCAACTTATTATATTGATATGATTCGAGAATAATATTTGAAGATAATATCTTAAGATGAGATAAATGGGAAGAATAAAATCTTTTATCCATAAATTATCAGCTGATATAAAAAGTTTAGGTAATAAAGATATTGACTTTATTCAGATGCGTCTTCTAGTGTCAAATATAACTCCTGAATTTGAACAAAGTATTAAACAGAAAGTATCTCAAGGGATACTAAAAACTGAGATTCGGGAAGCAAACATGGAAGATATTGATAGTTTAATCAAGCTTCATGATCTCGCATGGCATTCGGCCCCAATGCCGTATAGACCTTTAGATAAAGAAAATATAGTTAAAATGCTCAAAGATGAAAATGTAATCTTCCTAATCGCTAAAATTGATGGAAAAGACAGTGGATTTGCCTTGATCTATTTTACAGGAACAGATAGAAAAATTAGTGTTATCGCGGGTTTGGGAATACTTCCAGAATTACAAAGAAAGGGATTAGGAACAATGTTAGGTTTAGCAAGCTGGGATTATTTTAAGAAGAAGGGAGTGAAAGAATTACGATGTAAGGTGTATAAAGATAATAAAACATCTTACAATTTCATACGAGGTCTCAAGTTCGAGGAATATGATGAGGATTTCGTTCAATGGAAGCTTTTTAGCCGTTAGAACCAATTTTTTAATTTATTACTTTAAAGTTTTTAATGATGTTTTAATCATTTAACTTATGGAAAAAGATTCAGAACATTATGGAAATAATTTTCAGCAAAAATCCAAATATGTTAGAAGCAAAATGCCCCAACACGTTTTAGATTGGTCGAGAAAGCCGAAAACATATAAGACATATCCGAACGCAATAACACAAATCGAACTTCCAAAACCTGATTTTGAGAAAACGATTGATTTTTGGAGAGTAATCAAAGATCGGCACTCAACAAGGATGTTCACTGAAAAACCATTATCGTTAATAGATCTCAGTTTGCTCTTGTTTGGAATGGCGGGGTTAAACAGGACTTTTCCTCAGTATGCTTTTAGAACGGTCCCATCGGCGGGCGGTTTATATCCCATCGAAATCTACCCTGTAGTTAATAAAGTTACCAGTTTAGAAAAAGGAGTTTACCATTATAACATTCAAGAACATTCGTTAGATTTATTAAAAGAAGGAGATTTTAGAAGTAATGTGGCTGAGGGGTGTCTTGGTCAAAATATGGCTTATACTTCAGCTGTGAACTTTATTTGGACCGCTGTAATTGATCGCTCTCAATGGAAGTATTTACAGAGGTGTTATAGATACATTTATTTAGATGCTGGGCACATTGGACAGAATTTTTATCTGATTGCTGAAGCGCTTGGTTTAGGAGCTTGTACGATTGGTGCTTTATATGATGATGAGTTAAATCAATTACTCGAAATCGATGGAAAAAATGAAACTACTATATATGTTGGGGTAGTAGGAAAAATATTAAAAAAAAAAGATAAATAAAAATTGATGAAAAAAGATTTATTCCCTCTTTCTTCCTCGTAAAAAGAATATTAGCAATACCGCAGCCAAAGCTCCAAGACCGATGCCTAGACCAAAGATTAATCCTAGAATGAAAGGATCTAATGGAACTGTAGGGAGTTCTGCAGAAGTACATATATTATCTTTAAAAATATTACCAGTACTGCCTGTTTCGTTGTAACAAACGTCGTTTCCTAGAAATATATTATTTAATACAATATTATTATTACTTGTTTCCAGATAAGTTCCATTATTATTGTTATTCGCAGTGTTACTCATAAGAGTATTCCCAATGCTATTAAGTAAATGAATACCATTCTCATCGTTGTTATTTGCCTCGTTAGCTAAAAGGATATTATCATCTGCTGATGCAAGAGAAATGCCATGTTCTTCATTATAAGAAGCAGTATTATCGTATATTAAATTGTTGGAAGTAGAGCTATATAGGTAAATACCACTCAGATTGTTATATCGAGCTAAATTGTTTTGTACTATATTTTGCTCACATCCATTTCTTATCCTTATTCCATCCCAATTATTGTCATGCGCATTATTATTCTCAATTAAGGATTGATCTACGCTGTACAATCTGATTCCGTTTTCGTAATTATGGTAAACATGGTTACCAGAAAGCGTTATATTTCTTCCAACATTTACACGTAATCCATGTCCGGTATTATTGTAAAGCGTTCCACCAGAGAAAATAATGTGATCACTATTTGTTACAAACGCTCCTTCGTCTCCGTTATGATTGCATGTGTTATCTATAAGTTGATTATAATCACAGTTATTAATATAAATTCCATCATCATCATTATTGTTAGCCGTATTATCTCGAAAAATAATTGAGTTACATGTGAAAACATCAAATCCTTTATCACCGTTTTCGTTCACAGTATTATCTTCAAATAAACTATTATCACAGCTATTGAGATCAAAACCATCAAAAAGATTTCCATTAGCATCATTAGAGATAAATGATAAATCTTTTGAATTTTGAATAAGAAAACCAATATCCCCTGATGAACAATTGTTATTTCTAAATGTAAGATCTGTACAATTATTAACATCTATTCCATAGTTAAAACCAGTTATTTGGTTACCTTCGAATATACCATTTGTAGTATTAAACAGAAAAATTGCTTCCATTGTCGCCGATATAAAATCACAATTTACAACTTTAAAATGTTTTCGTGAATCTCGTATATATAGAGCGATTGCGTCTGGTGCAACGTCAAAAACATCATTACTTATTAAATAAGGATCTGCAAGTGTCCCCGAGCCAGTACAGATTCCTTCAGCGCTTCTATTTGCCCAATCCATTAATGGATTATCATCGTCGATAAAGATAGAGTTGTTATGTATTGTGGAGGATTTTAAGTTTTCAAAAAAGTCTTTGTGTCCAAGATCTTGTACAGATGCTAGGTTTGACATACTGAGATTGATATTTACTATTGGTAACGCTAATAATATCGTGATTAAAAGGACAAACTGTTTGTTTATAGATTTCATTTTTTTTCACTCTCTAATTTTATATTATATTTGGTGTTATGGTATTATGAAAATTTTGGTATTTAAATATGATTGAGGAATAAAATTACCCAATTGAAAAATTAACTATGTTTTCAATACTTATTTAAAAAATTATTACTTTTTACTCCTTTCTAAAACAAATTCCTCTGGTGATTGGATTGAAATCCGCTTAAGCCACTTAAAGTGGTTTTTACTATAAGATATCAAATCAAGGTTTGTATTTCTTTGAGGAAATCTTCCCAAGTAATACCTTTAGTGAGAAAATAATAGCCAAGTTCGAAACTCACAATGGAAGGAATATAAACTTGGATTTTCGTTTTATTTATTCTCAGATAATTAATAAAATTTAGATTGCGGAAGATATTAGAATCAATTGCGATCTTTTTTAATTTTTCCTCATTCTCCATAATTATTCTTTTACTCAAATTTCCAACCCAAAATCCCAATTGTTTAGAATAATTTCATCAATAGAACTAGGACCTTTCTTTAATTTTTCTTGGATTTCTTTAGTTTTTATGTCATCTTTCCAAACCGCATCCGTTGCTGCTTGAAGGATTTTATCTATTTCCTTTTTAATACTAGCATTGCTTGTACCTGGAATGTCTTTATTAATAATGATTTTTTCATATTCCGCTATAGCTCGTTTGATCACTTCTCCTTGGGATATATCTAACCATGCAGCTAGTTTCTTAATCATTTTGCGTAGATCACTATCAATTGTTACCGTTGTTTTAACAGTCATAATACCACAGAAGTTATAAAAATAATAAGTATATCAATTAAATTTGTATGTAAAAAATTAAAATTAAAAAATAAAAAAAAGTGAGAATTATTACTTTTTCCTTCCTCGAGCTAAACTTATAATTAATACTGCTGCTAGAGCTCCTAATCCAATAGCTAATCCGATAATCAATCCAAGGATAAAGGGGTCTAATCCAGCTGCAGGTACCGATGGAGCTGTACAAATATTGTCTGAGAAGAGATTATTTGTGCTGGCAGTTTCATTGTAGCAATAAACATTATTAAGAAACGTGTTCCCAATTATAACATTATTATCACTTGATTGTAGATTAGTACCATTGACATTGCCATTAGCTGTGTTACCTATGATAGAATTGCCATCGCTTGTTCTCAGATAGATTCCGTTCATTTTATTTGTATTGGCAATATTATTGGTGATAACGACATTAACTGAACCTTCGAGATAAATTCCGTGCTCTTCATTGTTGGATGCGGTATTTTGGTATACGGTAATATGGTCACAGCTATCAAAGATGTAGATCCCGCTGTAATTATTAAATATAGCTACATTCCCTTTTACGACAGTTCTTTCGCTTCCAGATCTTATTCTGATACCATCCTGATCGTTATGATGCGCAAAATTATTTTCAACCTTTGAATCATCTATCGAATACAACCTTATTCCAGTTTGAGTATTTTCATATGCTTCGTTATCGGTGATGGTAATATTATTGCCCGTATTGAATCGTAGACCAAATCCCGTGTTATTATAAGCTGTATTACCCGATATTATCATATGATCGCCATTTGTAGTCCAAAATCCTTCGCCTCCATTGTGATTGATAATGTTTTGATCGATGAGATTATAATCCACATTATCTAAGAATATACCATCGTCCTGATTATTATTGACTGTATTTTTTGAAATTGTATTAAATTCTGATGATGTCATAAGATGGATTCCGTAGTAATTATCGTTTACCGTATTGGATTCAAACATGTTATAATCGCTTTGTTCAACTCTGATTCCATCATTACTACTTTCCGTAATCGTATTTCCTGAAATTTCACACCAATGACTCTGAAAAATTTGAATCCCATGATTATCGTTATTTGTAATTGTATTACCTAATACTTGCGTATTATTTGAGATTTCGTTATCAATGCCAATAGTATTATTTATAATAGTATTAGTCCTAATTGTAACGAAATCGCAATCATCGAGGATTATCCCATTACCATCATTTTCTATTACATCATTATCTTCAATAATAAAACTCTCGCAATTATCAAGGTTAATACCATCACCGAAGCTGTCATTAACAATGTTAGAATATAAATTTACATGTTCTGAATTACTAATAGCTATACCATATACGCTTGCTGAACAATTATTGTCCCTTAGAGTTATTTGACTACAGTTATTAGCCAAAATATTTGCAAAAATATTCCTTGGCAATTGATTACCTTCAATTAACCCGTTCGTGGTATTATCAAGCCAAATTCCTGCGCTAAAACCAGATATTATAAACTCACAATTAAGAACTCGAAAGTGTTTTCTAGAATTTCGAATAGATAAACATTCACTACCAGTAGTTGTATTAAACAAATCATTGCTTATAATGTAAGGATCTCCAGATGTCCCTGTACCAGTACAAAGACCTGCAGCTTTCCAAGTTGCCCAATCACTAGCAGGATTAGCATCATCAATCGCTATTGTGCTATTATGAGTTGCCGATGTTTTTAAACCCTCAAGAAAGGTTGGTTGGTTGGTTGCTTTTGAAAATGGTAAATTAGTAAAAACGAATCCAATATTTATTGCGAGTATTGCTATAAAAACAGAAATTAATATAGTATTTCTTGTGTTTTTTGATTTCATTTATTTCATTCTCTATTTTTTGTTATATTTTGTGTTAATATGGTATTAAGATTATTTCAGTATTTAAATATGATTGAGGAATAAAATTACCTAATTGAAAAATGTAACCATAACAAGACATGCTTTCATGCATTATTACAATTAGATTTAATTAAGAAAAAAATTAAAAAAAAAGGTTAGGATTTATTTCTTCCTTCCTCGAGTTAAACTTAGAATTATTACTGCTGCAAGAGCACCTAATCCTATAGCTAATCCAATAATCAATCCAAGGATAAAGGGATCTAGTCCTGGGCTGGGCGTTATAGGCGCAGTACAGATATTGTCTGAGTATACATTTTGGTAGCTATCTGTTTCATTCATGCAATAATCGTTTCCATAAAGCAAATTTCCACTAATTATATTATTATCGCTGGAAATTAGATTAGTTCCGTTCACATTTCCACTCGCTGTATTGCTAAAGATAAAATTACCGTCAGAAGAAAATAGACTAATACCATTCATTTTATTATTGTTTGCTATGTTACTGGTAATAGCAACATTTGTACACAACTGTACGGATATTCCATGCTCTTCATTATTAGATGCGTCATTGTTGTTGATTAGAGCTTCATTAGAACTGCTCAACAAGGAAATTCCACTTAAATTATTAAAAGATGCTATATTTCCAGTAATTACATTTCGTTCAGAATTTGAAAGAAGTCTGATACCATCTTCACCATTATGATGCACATTATTTCCCCTCACCTCGCCATCGTCAATATTAAATAATCTAATACCGTTTCCAAGGTTATTATAGATTACATTGTCAATACAGGTAATATTTATTCCAGTATTAAGCCTGACGCCATTTCCTGTGTTATTGTAAGTAATACTCTTAGATACACTTGAATGATCACTGTTTGCAAGCCAAACTCCTTCACCGCCATTATGATTAGCAGCATTTTGATCAACGACATTAAAATCACAGTTACTTAGATATATCCCCTGATTTCCATTATCATTGGCTGTATTCTGATCAACTGTATTAAAATCACAGAAAGATAGATAAATCCCATTATTTTGATTATCATTGGCTGTATTTTTCGAAATTGTATTAAAATCTGAGTGTGTTATAAGATGGATTCCATAGAAATTGTCGTTTACCATATTTGATTCAAATAGATTATGATCGCTTTGTTCAACTCTGATTCCATCAGAAATACTCTCTGTGATTGTATTTCCTGTAATTTCACACCAATAACTCTGAAAAATTCGAATCCCATGATTACCGTTATTTGTAATTGTATTACCTAATACTTGCGTATTATTTGAGATTTCGTTATTAATGCCAATAGTATTATTTATAATAGTATTGGTTCTAATTGTAACGAAATCGCAACCGTCAAGGTATATCCCATCGTCATCATTTTCTATTAGGTCATTATCTTCAATAATACAAATCTCGCAATTATCAAAGACAATCCCATAAGCTCCATTGTCATTAACAATGTTGGAATATAAATCTATGTAATCTGAATTAACAACAACTATACCAATTCCGCTTGCTGAACAATTATTATCCCTTAAAATTATTTGGCTGCAATTATCAACATATACATTATAAAATATATTCCTTGGCAATTGATTACCTTCAATTAACCCGTTCGTGGTATTATCGAGCCAAATTCCTACACTAAAACCAGATATTATAAACTCACAATTAAGAACTCGAAAGTGTTTTCTAGAATTATGAATAGACAAACATTCACTACCAGTGGTCGTATTAAATGTATCACCACTTATAATGTAAGGATCTCCAGATGTCCCAGAACCAGTACAAAGACCCGCGGCTTTCCAAGTTGCCCAATCACTAGCAGGATTAGCATCATCAATCGCTATTGTGCTATTATGAGTTGCCGATGTTTTTAAGCCCTCAAGAAAGGTAATTTGGTTTGTTGCTTTTGAAAATGATAAATTAGTAAAAACGAATCCAAGATTTATCACGAGTATTGTTAATAAAACAGAAATTAATACAGTATTTCTTGTGTTTTTTGATTTCATTCTTTTCACTTTAATTTTTTTTTTGTAAATCTGTTATAAGATAAATATACACTACATCCTAACACAGCTATTTAAATTTTCATATATATTTGAATAAGTATTCAAAACATTTTTACAATAATGTTTACGAATTGAGGCGAGTCAGTCAATTGTTTAAAGTTTTTTCGTTAAATATCCATCTCGTAAGCAAAAGAAAATCATATATATAGAATTGGAATATTAATATTAAACAAATAGGAAAAAATCAACTATGAGTGAAAATAATAGGAAGTTAGGACTTAAAGATAAGCTAGACAAATTTTTCTATAAAATATTTAATCCGAGTCACATTGCTTACACTATAATCTTCTTTATTGAAGTACTTATCTTAATTGTGCTTAATTTTCTAGGGAGCACAGCTTTAGGTGATATTGGCTTATTTCTAGCCACCACTTTTTCACTTTCGTTTATAATTTTAATGTTTATTGGTATTTATCCCAAACTAGAAACATATTTATTCTCTAAAAGCATGGATCAATACAAAATTCTAATTTTCTTAAGTGTTTTTAGTGTGAGTTTTAGTATTATACTAATGTATTTCTTATATGGCACCTCCACGCAACTTCCGATTCAGTTTTTAGGTTGGGATTATATTCTTCCTGGATTTTACATAATTACTTATTTTGGTTGGAACATGGCTCAAATATTTTTTCTAAAAACTAGTTTCGAGGATATGTCTCTTAAAGCCAACAGGAAAATTTTACCAGAGGTGCGGTCAAATAAAAATAATTACATAAGCGTATTATTTTTAATCTTGGCAATTTCTATTCCAATAATAACTCAGTTAGGAACTTTTTTTGCATTCAGTCAATTTTTCGAACCTCAAGCTCCAAGCGACCCTATAACACCTCTATGGTGGTTTTACGGATGGAATGTAGCTATGTTTGGCGTGATATTAGTAATCTCTTACCGCTTATTTTCGCTTTTCATTAAAAGTAAAAAAAACGATACTCTTAACGTTTTTTCATCAATTTTTTACGTTTTAATTTGGTTAATTATTTGGTTTAGATCCTTTAGTTTTATAAATTCTTTTAGGAGCGTAACTCAAGTAACAGGAATTGACTCTTTTCGGGTAGTTATTGACGTTTTCTTGATGGTCTTTACAGCAATTTTAGTTATAAGAGGTTTAGGAAGTAGGACTTACAAAATCCGTCTTTTTAACCCCAATAATTTAGCGTTTTTTCTATTTGCATTTACATTGATCTATATGGAAGGTCAAATTGTTATGATAACTGGAGCAGGTTCAATTTCGGGGACTTATACGAATCGTAGTCAGGTTAATTTAGTGAATAACTTTCTAGTTTTATTAATAACGCTCGTTTTTTATTGGTATTACGCCGAATATTCATTGAAGAAAAATGGTTTGATACTAAAGAAAATTTTCAACCAAGAAGAAGTTATTATTATCGTTTCAGATTTTAAAGATTACTTGGTTAACAGTGGCGCCCTCGATTCAAATAGAATAAGTGATTCTGAATTCCAGAATTTTTTGCAAGAAAAGAAATTGAAGATAAAGGATCTATATATACCTGAAACAGAGAAGTTTGACGATTAAAAAGTCAAAATGTAGGTAAATTTTAAAGATAATTAAGTTTAAGAATTTTTATGGAAGATATCGAAAAGACTTTACTAAAGATTCAAGATAATCCGAATTCGCAAGAAATTAACGACATTTTAATAGAATTAAGCAAGAACCCGAGCGAAAAATCTTTAGTTATAGTAGATTATTTTTTAGATTCGCTGAACTCAATAATCTTAAATAAAATAAAATTGAATTTGATTTTTCTCATAGGTGTGATTGGGAGCAAAACAGTCTTAAACAGAAAATATTTGAATTTCTTGGTCGAAAGCTACTTTAACTCAGACAGATGGGTTAGAAACGAAATAATTCAATCCTTTCTCGTTATTTTGCAAAACCACGAATACAACAATGAGATTTATCAAATAATAGAACACGCGTTAAACGAAGATTACGCGCCTATAAAAAAAAGCGCCTTAAGCATTTTAATGATATTAAAGGAGCTTCCCGAAAAAGTTGTACTAACTCTCCTAAGGATTTTAGATACAAACAACGATGAAATTCTTGAAATGGGATTAATGATATTGAAAAGAAGCGTTCAAACTTGGGATGAATTATTTGAGTTGCTAAACATTTCAAAAGGTTATACAATTTTAAACAAATTTATTGTTAGAGTTTTAATTTTAGAGTATTTTGATTCAATAAGTGAATTAGAATCGTTTATAGAAAAAATTAATTCCTCGAAATGGGAAGAAGAATACAAAATATTATGTAAAACCGAAATTAAGTCGTTTCAAAGAATTTTAAAGAAAAAAGTTTAAGATTTGTTAATAAATTAATTTATTCGTAGTTTTCTAATATGATCTCCAGCTTTTCGTTTGAATAAATGATCTCGTTAAAGATTTTGATTAGAGCTTTAATAATTTCCCTCGGGTTACCCTTTGTATTTTCAAATATGTTTCTCAAGATTCTTTTATTTAAGGGGAAGTATGGATTTTGAAAAGCTTCAATAAAATCGCTAATCCCTATATTCTCGTAAAAATGCCTCATGCTTTCTTTATAGAATTCAAATATGTCTTCCTCGTTAAAATCTAAAAGAAAGAGAGGTTCCTTTATTGAAAATAAAAGCTCCGAGTTCTGTTCTTGATATTTTTTTTTTATTTCTTCTAAAGAATCGATAGATTTCAGCGTTATAATTATGCGTAAACTCTCTATTTGCTGTAATTGAACGATTTTATTAAATACTTTTTCAGCAGCAATATCGTCTGGCGACTTTTCAGGTCCGTACAACCAACTAGGATCGTAGATTTCTTCAGCAGATTCGTCTTTTGGTTCCGTTATGGAAATAATTTTTTCAAAGTCGTCTATAAACAAGATCGTTCCTGATTTTGAATTTTCAATCAATAATCTTAACATCATAAAAGCATTTTTACCCTTTCGGAGATCGTGCGATATATTTAGGCTTGACAGTTCTTTTGCATCCATGAGTTCCCCTAATAGCCACCTTTCAGCTTCAATCTTTTTGTAGGGATCTAATTGATGAGCCACAATACCAGATATGATGTCAGTTAAGATCTCAGTTTCCATTTCGCTATATTTATTTGATAACAGTTTAAACGCAAAACCTTTTATTTTTTCAAGATTTGCTACGTGGAAAAAACCAAATCTTCGTTCTAGCGCGCCCCATTCGTCACATAATCGATTAATAATGAATTTTAAAGGAGCTAATTCTAAGTTTTCGATAAATTCAGAATAAATATTATAAAAAAACTTTTTATATATATATTCAAGTGAAATATAAATCGTATTATAATAATAAAGAGAATTCTTTAGAGCCCAATACAGGTGCGTCTTTCCGCCCCCTACATCCCCTATGATTGGAAGTATAAAGTTGTTATCTTCTTCTGCAATTTTTTTAATTGTCTTAATCAAACTTTTTCTAGATTTAACCAGTTCTAGCTCTTCTCTAATTTCACCAGTACAAACAAACTTTTTGAAAGGATTATTTCCCCATTTTAGCACATTGATTAATTTTTTCCTTTTATTTTCGTATAGAATCATGTTGGGTGAATTTCCTTTTATAGCTTTAGTTCTTCTATGCCTAAGATTATAATCCATTTAACATTTGTTAGGGATTTCTTAACCGTCATTAATGGTTCATAAGAAACTGATAAATTACTATTTTCATCTCTTCCAACTATTAAACAATCATAGAATACCGGATCACTTCTCTCATCAATAACTACTCTATCGGCCAATAAAATTCCATTTCCTACGAAAGCAACGGGGTTTCTAAGCATTTCTTCTTTAAAGAAATTCAAATGATTAATTCCATATTCATAATCATCTAAATAAAGAGCTGCTGTATTAAGTTTATTTAATGTATAGGGAAAAGCGTCAGAGAATTGACCCTCATCGTAAACTTGCATAACATCCTCAGGAATAAGTATAGAGTATTCGATTGACGAGGCATCTTTAATGTTTAGTTCATCTATTTTTCGAGAGAAAGCGGATTTTTTGTTGTAAATCAATTTGAATCCAACTTTGAATCCGTTAGATATGAAAATCCCTTCTGAGTTAGATATTTTTAAATTATCAGAAAATATAATAGAATCCTTATCGTCGTTGCAACGAGTAATTATAGACCCTACGAACTCTCCTTCCTTCTTTATTCCCTTTACTGAATCGTATAAAACATTGCCGTTAACATCGCTCATAATTATGTTAAAAATAACATCTCTTTTTCTAAATATCTGACTAAACGATCGTATATATATATATATAATAATACTTAATTATTAAGTAGAATGGGTTCAATGAGGATATCCAACAAAATTTCAGAATTATCTAAAATAGATTTGCTTAAAAGAGCAAAAGAACACATTTTTTCGACTGGGTTAAACGATGGTGCTTCGAAATTATGTAAGGCTAACATGAAATATGGTTTAGCACAATTTCAAATTATTCAAGAGAAACATGGATTTGAACCTAAAGCTACGTTTATATCGTCTCCAGACGAAACTATCTCAAGAAACAACTTCCGTTGGAATTCAGGGTTAGGATACGGTGGGAGACTAAATTGGGGGGATGGTAACGACAAGATAATTTTTCTAAATGTAAAACCAAATTGTTGTGGGATACTAGTTGGAGGATTAAAAGAAATACCAGATCCTTACGATCTTATTAAAACGATAGATAAAGTAAAGAGCTTAAAGTTATATGATAATGAAGTTTTAATAAATTGGGATTATGGCGTATCTAATCACTTTATAAATTGTTTTGAAACTAAAATTCTTTCAGACATTGATTTTCCACCTTATATGTTCATGATTCACGGTTCAGCACCGGAATTTCGCGACGATAAATATGGGATAGGTCTATATATCGATGTTTCAAAAACATTAAAGGAACGTGCTATAACGGAGCAAACAAAATTTGGAAAGCAATATATTTTGTTAGATTCCGACGCAAAAGAATATCTTGATTATAACAAAAAAGCAATTAACTTTTCGAACAAAAAGCGAGAAATCATTGCAAACGAGTTATTTGGTACCGATTATGAGATAATATGCAATGCTTCTCACCAATTTTTAAAAGATTATAACAACATGTACTTAGGAAGTAATTGTACTGATGTTAATTGTGAGCTAGTTCCGACAAATGTTTTTCCTACAGCATTAAGAGCTGATGTAGCGTGCTATTTATTTAAAGGGAAAAAGAACTTTTCAGAGAGAACTTTAAAGAATAACAATTTTTTAGAAAGAGCAGAGAATCTAGAGCTATTAGACCTACTAACGAATGCTAATGTATTACCCCACGGTGGAGGGTACATGTTGCCCGATGTTAGCCGCGTACAAAAAGTTTTAGAGTATAAAGACCAGCGATATTTTGCTTGCGAATTAGTAAAAGATAGTAACAAATTAAAGATCGTTCGAAACGTTAAGGAATTACAATTCGAATATAGAGGGCGAGATGTAATTCTAAAAACGCTTCAATTGGACCTTGGAGAAATAATAGCTCGATTAAACCCTGTATTCTCTTTAAAATTATAACTTATTCTATTTTTGCTCCAGGTGGAATGTCTTTATCAGGTGTTAGAACAGAAACGACATCTCCATCAACCGCCGCAAGTAACATTCCTTCGCTTAAAATACCTCTCAGCTTTCTCGGTTCTAAATTGGCTAGTATTATTACTTTTTTTCCTTTCAATTCATCTACTTTGTAATGTTCTGCTAACCCTGCTACCAAAGTCCTCTTTTCGTCTCCTAAAGCAATAGACAGTTTATATAGTTTGTCTGCTTTAGGGACTTTTTCTACATCCTCTACAAGTGCCACTCTTATATCTAGTTTTTTAAAATCTTCGTACGAAACCAATTCTTTACCACCTACCTTTGATTTTTGTTCTTTTAATTTTTGAAGTTTATCTTGAATTTCTTGAACGTCGAGTTTTTGAAAAAGAGGTTCAGGTTTTTTAATTTTTAGCCCTTCTTTTACGGCGTTTTCGTTTATGCTATCCCATTTCAAGTCCTTTGAAGTGGAAATATTTAAGTACGACAAAATCTTTTCTGCTGTTCCCGGAACAAATGGACTCAGTAAAACACCAAACGCATAAACTGCTTGAATGCATATATTGAACACATTCCCAGCAGCTTCTTTATCTTTCTTGATCAAATGCCACGGAGCTTTTTCGTTAAGATAAACATTTCCTTCTTTTCCAAAATTAACAATATCCCTTAAAGCTTTTCTTAACTTGAACGCTTTAATACTTTCTCCAATTTCATAACTAATGCTATTAATGCGCTTGATAAATTTTTTGTCAACTTCGTCGAATTCTAATTTATGGGGTACAATTCCATTAAATTGTTTGTCAATAAAAGTTAGAATTCTATGAATGAAATTTCCTATGTTATCGTTTAATGTTTTAATGTTGTTTTCAAATTCAGCCCATAAGAACGAAGTATCACTAGTTTCTGGACGATTGTAAACTAAAGTAAATCGCCAGTAGTCAAGTGGTGCAACTTCTAAAGCCTCATCGATCCATATTCCTACTCCTCTCGATTTAGAAAACTTCTCGTTTTCATACATTAACCATTCTGTAGAAGAAACATTGTAAGGGAGTATTAATTTTTGTCCATTGTTTTTATCTTTGTTATAGGATAACAATAAAATAGGAAATATAATCAAATGAAATATTATATTGTCTTTTCCAATAAAAAAGACTGTTTTAGTTTCTGGGTCCTTCCAAAAATAATCAAACTTACTTGGATCTTTAATACTCTTTTCCGCCCATTCCTTTACGGCGGAAATATAGCCCAAGACGGCTTCAAACCAAACGTAAATAGTTTTTTCTTCAGCTCCTTTAAAAGGGGCAGGAATCCCCCATTCTAAATCTCTAGTAATGGCTCTTTGTGGGATTCCTTCTGAGATGCTATTCAAACACATTTGTCGAGCATTCTGTGGAATTAGTTGATTTTGTTTTATAAAACAATCCAACTCACCTTGTAATTTGGGCAAATCTAAATACCAATGCTTCGTTTTACGGAGCACGGGTGGATTATCGCATATCACACAGCGAGCTCTTTTTAACTCTAATGGGGTTAGTAATTTTTGGCATTTATCACATTGATCTCCTCTGGCACTTTCTGCTTTACAGTGCGGGCAAATCCCTTCAACAAATCTATCGGGAAGAAAAAGTTTATCGTGCTCACAATACAGCGATTCTAATTCCTTTTCAAAAATGTATCCGTTTTTCTGAATATCCATATAGAAATTTCTTACAAACTCAATGTGTGTAGGGTTATGAGTTATAGTGTAGTTATCGTATGAGATTTGCCATTTTTTAAATAAGTCTTTAATTATGGTATGATTTTTCAAGGCTAATTCTTGAGCTGATGTATTTTGTTTTTTAGCTGCAACTGCGATGGGCGTTCCATGTGAATCTGAACCCGAAACAAATACAACTTCATCTCCCTTTAGCCTACAAAATCTTGCAAATATATCGGCTGATAATACGCTTCCAATCATGTTTCCTAAATGGGGCATGCTATTTACATAAGGCCAAGCTGAAGTAATTACCCATTTATTTTTTTTAGTATTGGACAATTCGTATTACCTCTTAAATTATAGTTAGGTTATAGTTAATTATCAATTAGAATTGTTATAATTATACTAAAGTAATTCACACTCTTATTTCAAATTTATGAGATTGAGAGTAACAAACTGAACGATTCTTGTTATTATAATATATTTTAAATAGCTTAGATATAAACTCAAATTAAATTTTTTTCCTTTTAAAAGCTAATCTGTGCCCCACAGTTTCTACAAGCTTTAATCTCATCGTTCATTTTATTTAAACAAGGTTCGTGATAATAAGCTCCACATTTTTCGCACTGAAACGCTTTATAATCTCCTAAAAAGATACTATGACAAAAAGTACAAGACACATCGATATCATCGATTTGAGACTCTGGAATTAATCTCATTCTTGTAGTGTTTATACCGCTTTCATCGATCAATTTTATTTTAGGCTCGTTGTCAGGCTTATCCTCGACCAATTTTGCTGCAGATAGGGGAAGTTCTAACAAGAAATAACAGAAAGGGCACCTGAAAACCATTTCTCTGTATTCTGTTTTCTTAGCCCACATCGCTGAGCAAGAAAGGTGCATCGGGCGTTCACACGATGGACAATACCTTCCTTCGCTAAAGAAATCCGCTCCTGTTATTGGTGCCTTAACGGAGTGACAAATCTGACATTTTTCTTGCCCCCTTTCTTTACTACTCATCATTAGCCTAATATCTAATAAGCTTGGTCTCCTCAATGGTAAAGCTATATCGCTTATCAGAGGGGCTAACTCGTTTTTCTTATTTGGTCCAAAATAGTCAGTTGTTATTTTAGGTTCCTTTTTTGGCGCGAATGACCTTCCCGCATTTAACACCGCTTTTGAATTGTTGAAAAATCCAAATTTTCCGCCTGTAAGTCTTACAATCTTTTTCAAAATACTTTGAGAATAGTCTTCCGTTTTGCCTAATTGGCAAGCGTCAATATATATCCCCAATCCTTTAGCAATATCGACTATTTTTTGAATTTTATTGCTAAGCTTCAATTTATTATCGGAGACAATAAAAATTCTATACGTTTTTCCGCCTAACTTCCGCATCTCCTTTACTAAGATTTGCAAAGAAAAAGCTAATCCTTCGTCTAGTGTACCAATCCCAGAGACATGAATTTTCTTTAAAGAGTTAATCAATTTTTCTTCTTCGTGTGTAAAGGAACTCAGTTTCTTTATAGTTGCCCCAATAGAGAGCACTGCAATTCTATCTTTGGGATCGATCGTAAATTTCTCATTAATAAAGTTTTTAACGCTTTCTAAGGCGACAAAAAGTCGATTAGGCTTAAAGTCTTTTCTTAACATAGATCGAGAAGAATCTATGAGCACAACGCAATCTTCTATCTTTATATCGTGCAAAATTCTTTTTCCGTTTTTTTTTCGTTTATTTACTACTTAAAAAATTATAAGCAAAAAGCGCAAACACTTTAATTGAATTGATAAAGTCTTGAATTTCTATATATTCGTCAACCGCGTGAGCAGTTCCCGCGCTACCCGGTCCAAACAAGATTGTTTGAGGACAATACCCATCGTTACGTAAGTAATGTGCGTCAGCAGAAGCGGGTAAAAGAAAATAAAATGGTTTCTTTTCATAAATAGTTTCAACAATATTATAAAATTCTTTTAAATCTTGAGACTTTTCCCATTGCTTCCAGTAAGATCCCTCAGAGGAGTTAAAGATTTCTAAAACAACACAAACATCTTTTGAAGCACTAAGTATTTGATTTTTAACTAAGTATCCTAAGTCTTCTTCGATTAACTTCTTTAGACCATTCATTATCGGGTCAACTTTTTGCCCTGGTAAAAGTCTGAAATCAATTACAGCTTCACATGAATCAGGAATTACGTTTTCTTTAATACCTCCTTTTATCATCGTTAACGCTTTAGAGAATTTAACAAGAGATTGGATAACACTTTGCAGCATAGGTTGGTCGTTCATAATTCTTTCCAGAATCTCTTCGCTTGGAAAAGCTACCCCAATCAATTTTTTAAGTTTGTCCATTTCTATAGGCGGTTTACTTTTAGGTATGTACTCGTCAATTTTATTTAAATTTTCAATAATTTCACTCATCATATATATTGCATTTTTACCCATTGAAGGCATTGACGCATGACCAGAAATTCCATTCGTAGTTATTTTTACTTGAAGATGTCCTTTTTCGCCTAAAAATATTGCTTTTGGAAGAGGACTAAGCCCCGAAGGTTCCCCAATAATCGCAAAATCACATTTGATCGTCTTTAGAGGATTATCTATACACCACGCGGCCCCCAATTTTCCTCCAGTTTCCTCATCTGCTACGGCGTTTAAAATTAAGTTGCCTGAAACTTCGATTTTCAACGATTTTAAGATTTTCAGCGCTATAACCATCGCAACCAATCCGCCCTTCATATCAGCAGCACCTCTACTAACTATAAGCTTATTACGTTTAACGAATGCCGAAAAAGGGGGGTACTTCCAATCTTCCTCTGAACCGGGAGGGACTACGTCCATGTGTCCGTTATATAAAAGATTCTTTCCGGTAAAATTATCGTTTAAATAAGCAATTAAATTCGCTCGATTATCCCCAAATGGAAAAATCTCAGTTTTTATTCCTTGTTCTTTTAAGTATTCTTCAATAATAATAGCAACATTTTTTTCATTGCCGGGTGGATTAATTGAGTCAGCTTGTATAATTTTCCTAAAAAACTCGACATATTCTTCTTTATTTTGGTCAATTTCATTAAGTATTAATTTTTCACTCATGATCCTATTTAACCAACTTCACGATTAATTTAGATAATAAAAATGTTTTGAACATTTATAATATTTTGTCATATCGTATTCTAACTGATAAGTTTAAAATAAATTAGCAAATTTTAATATTCTTAGATAATTTTAAAAACTAAAATATTGATAAATACGGTTGGTTTATTTGATTCGACGAAAAAAGGATGTTAAAAGAATTTTTTTTGTTAGCATATTCATAATTTCTATGCTTTTAGTGAATATTCAGATTTTTAATGGTTTATATTTAGATAGTAGTAATAACAAACTAACAAATTTGTTAAATGACGATAACAACCCTCTTTCGTCTGAAATTGATCCGTACCTAACAGATTATTACACTACGGGTTCAGGAGACCCACAAGATGTTAGAATTTACGCTTTAAATAGTTCGTATTCAAACGATAATAATCAAGGATCTTTTGATATCCCTTCTATGTCGGTATCTGATACGACATATCTCACTTATGGAAATTTAAACTTCACTTTCCAGAATAATTACACAACAGATCACGTAATAGAAGATACAAGCGCGTTAGACGCAAGCGATTTCATAAAATTCACTTATAATACTGGTGACTCCTCAATGAATGTAAATACTGGAGAGGTTCTCAATGAGCCTATAGATTTAGACTGGCTTGTTGATGAAAATCCTAGTACATATATCGAATTAAACTCTTCGAACGGAATTTTAAATTTCACAATTTCTTCAAGTTTTGCTAATACAATCTTTAATGTACTAGGGGATGATCTTGATTTTAATAGATCTTTCATATTAGGCTTAATTTCAACTTTTTCATATAGTATCGATGAGGATGCTTATTTAACCTTAAAAATGTTTGATATATCTGACTCCACTTGGAAAAACGTTACGGAAACGGTGTTTATAAATAGCACTAAAACAATTGAAAACCGATTCGTTAACGAAAACTTAAACTATATTAACTCCTCCGATATTAGTAAGATACAATTCTACTTACAAAGATTTGATAGCAATGACTTTGTCCTTTCGTTAAGAGAATTCAAATTGGATTCTACTTATGTATTTGATTTACCTATTACCAATAATGAATATGTCGCTTTAGAGTTTGATTTGAAGGGAAAGAGTTCGGCAGTAAACGGTTTTTACGCTTGGATAAGAACATTAAACCTTACTGAAGCCCTTTCCGCAGAACTAAATATAACTTTATACGAAGCTAATGCAACAATAACGAGAACTCAAGCTAATTTAATATCAAATAATTTAAAACCTGACAACGCAAAATTAATCGATTCAATAATAATTAGCAATTATAATGGAGATTCTTTATCCTATTTCGAATTTAACCAAGCGAACACTCAAAATCTAAAACTCTATAATTATTTCATAGTAATTAAATCAAACCATACAGATAAAATATTTAGTTTAGTAACGCTTCCCAGACAAACTTTTGGCGATCCAAATTCTACTGTAGATCATCAATTAAGAACGACTAATGACGATGGTCTAACCTGGAATGTTGCCAAAAAACAAGTGACTCCAGGCTACGAATCTGAAGAATTAGATGCAACAGTTTTTAAATTGAACGTAACGCGCGGATATATGCCTTCTGACTTTATTAATCCTGACGATAGTCAAGATACGCTAAGAATACAAGATATTTCAATAGAAGATCAAATTATCAGCGAGCCCCCTTATGATGTAAGCTCATCCTTAACTTGGGGAAAAGGGCAATGGAACAATAACTTTACAGTCGAAATTGAAAGTATTTCAAATAATTTACAAATAGATCTCACATGGAATAGTAGCATTATTTCAGGGTTTAAATTCAATGTTACTTATACAGTAAAGGGTTATTGGGTAGAAAACGCGAATAGTTATTATGAGGTATCGTACGATACAACTCCGAGATGGGATTTAAATTACACTTTAGATTTAAGTGATGCTAATCTTGATAATTGGAACTTCCTTGAATTTTGGTTTGTATATCCCAACGATTGGGATGCAAAAAGCTTAATTAATCCAAATTACGATGAGATTTACGGAGAGGTGGTAAATAGCACAGGAGGAGAGACTAATTTTGACGCTAACCCATCGTATGATTTTACAGCTATTACTAGCGCCGTAGTTAAAGGCATTGACGGAATCTACTCTCTTAATTTAACGAGTAGTAACCTCATAGATGAGATGCATAGTTACATTAATTACAATGGAATTTTATGGGAGACAAATGGATTTATGTATGGAGATAATATATCTGTAGGCGTTGATATCCAAGGTCCCAACGGTATACCACCCACAAGTGGCAATGCAAATGTTAAACTGTTTTATCCAGATAATAGCACCATATTTCCAGGAGGAGAAATGAATTCAGGAGCAGGAATGATTAAAGGTACTACGCTTGTATATGACTTCAATAACCAAACTATTTTAGATGTTACCAAAGATACACCTCTCCTTGGAAATTATTATTTAGGCTATTTCTGGGAGAATGGTTCCGCAGTTGGATGTAAGAAACTGAAATTATATATTGACACTTATGGCATTAATATGAATAGTTTATTTTACGAACCAATCCTAGACCAAAACATCCTTGACGGCATTGTAGACAAAGTTTATGAAAGTTATTCAATGTTGATTGGTACAATAAATGTAACAGATGATAATTATTATCCAGATTTTTACGCGGTTAATAACTCTGACATAAATCAACAATTTATTTATGAAATAAACGGCGAAGAGATACCAATACTAGTAAAAACCTTTTTGCAAAATGAAACTCTTCTTAATCCCAATGAAGATATCAAAATAGGCGTAACAATTCAAAATTTGCACGATTTTATCGATTTGGATGTAAAATTAAAAGTTCAATTAGTGTCTCTGGTTAACGAAGAATGGATAATTGCTGAGAAGTACACTGATGTAGAAAGTCTAAAAACAAGTGGAACACCTAACGGTGCTGACACGCAAGACTTTTCCGTAAGTCTTACAATACCAACTCTTCAAGCAGACGGAGTTTGGCAAGGAGTAAACGCGCCCGTTAGAAAAGGAGGAGCTAAAACAATATTTACGGTCTATTTTGAATACTCAGGAGAAAGTCATGAAGTTGATACTTTTGAAAGTAATGAGTACTCATTGATAATAAATAGCACTCAAAATGAATTTGAAGGTTATATCATAACTTTAAAATACGACGAGGAAATTACAGGAGCTTCGATATTAAAACCGTTTGAAAGAGATGTGTGCCAATACATGCCTAATCAAACAACATTTGTCGTAAACATATATGACAAAAACTTCGTAAGCAGTTATAATCAATTTATCGATTCATTTTCCTTGAAAGTAAATAGCAAATTCTCTGATATTATAATTAATCCTCAAACACCAATTTACGGACAAAAATTTAACATTAGTTCTGTGTTAACTACCGAATTCGGAGAAGAAATTTCAAATAAGAATGTTACTTGCCAATATTTTGATAGTGGTTTATGGGAAAACGTTTCATCTCAAATTTCGGGTGCTAATGGAGTTACAAGCTTTGAGATTGATACTCTATCGCTACTACGTGAAGATGACCTTCTATTTAGGCTCACTTGGCAAGGAGAACAGTATATTTTAGAGAATTCGCAAAATATCTCTGTGTCTTTGTACAAAGTATCTAACAACATATCTTTGGGAATTGTATCGAACGTAAATCAGATTACTAGAAACGGTAAAACAACAATGAAAATAACATTAACTAATATTGGCGATTCAATACTAGCTATTTCGAGTTCAAGGATATCTATTATAATCGCACCTTCTTTAACGCATAGCATTGTTGAGATAAATTATTTAATATTAAATAACTTCCAACCCGGAGAATCTACAGACTTATTAATATCTATAGATGTTCCTGCTATAAATGAGATGACGATTACAGTATTAATAGAAGCAACGAACGAATTAACACATGAGAACATAACCGTTCAAACGATAAAAACATTTGAAATTTACGACATACCTCTTGCAAATTACATCACCGTTTTCTTTACGCTAATTATGATCGGTATTTTTGCGTTATTATGGGGCGTAATGTACTTATATGTCAAAAGAACTACGGAGAAAATTGAAACTCCTATCGAAGAACCTTCTAAGAAAAAACCAAGAAGAGGAAGATATGTTAGTGTAAGTGAATTACCCAAAGAAGAACCCAAAAAAATGCCGGCAAAAAAAGCGAGTAAAAAATTGTCTAAAAAACAGAAACAAAAAGAAATTAAGACAGAAAAGCCAGCAACAGATTTAGATTCTTTATTAGAAGAAAAAGGTCTTAAAGATAAAAAATAAAAATCAAATCTACTTTTTTTAACTTTCTTTTAGCAAATTTTCTAAAAAAGAGGAAATAAAATTATATCTTTGAAATTGAAATTAGGTTTCTTTTTAGAAGACTTAAAGATGCCTTTCCATCTAATCCTGCTAAAGCAATTAGGAGTATTGCGTCTGACTTGACGATTACAGCATAACCGTTTTCTAGATCGATAGTAGCAGCTTGAAATCCTCCTTTACTGATATTATCACCCATAGTGCTCGAATATTTTATTATGGCGACGCAAGTTTTTGCTATCGCGCTGTGATTCATATCTGTAATCGTTTGTCCGATAATAACTTTACCGTCCAGATCAGAGACTATTAAGCCTTCTGTTTCAGGAACTATGTCAAATAATTCTGCTAATTTTTTTTCAATAACTTTTTTGTCTACCATAAAAATACTACTCTTTATCTATATTTATATTTATCAATGTAAATTTGAATTCTGTATTAGATTACTCAAGTTAGTCTAAATAAACTCTTAAATATATATATATTTTAAAGAAATTTAAATTTATCAAAAATATAAAAAAAAAGCGAAAAAATAAAGTTTAGATCTTAAATAGCAATTCGTTGATTTGATTTAATTAAGTAAAATCTTATTTTTATTATTTTAGTAATAATTTTTAAGCCTTTACTTTATTATAATAATTAAATATTATAGGTTATAGATCTTAAAATCAGATAAAAAAATAATGAGAGAGAAGTTAAATTGATTAATAGAAGAGAAGTCAAAGAGATCATACGAAAGTTTGAAGAACGCGAGGGAATTCGTGGGGTTATCATTTGCGACTCGAGCGGTTTACCAATAGATTCTAACATGAATATTGAAATAAGCGAAGAAATATCTGCTTATGTAACATCGTTAATTGGGAAGGGACAGCAAGTCGTTAAAGCCTTAAAAGAAGGTGGCCTGAAATTCATACGTTTAGAGACATCAAAGGGCGAGACTATGATAGCTTTGGAAGAACAACTTATTCTAATTATCCTAAAGTAAATCAATCTTTTATTGTTTTAATTTTATCAGTTATAGTTTTCTTTTTAAATTTTTTAAACTAAAAACTAGTTATTAAATCAAGTTATTAAAGAAAATATTTCCTAAACATGTTATGTGCTTTTTCTTCCCCTATTGAAGTCAATCCCATATGTCCGGGGCAGACGAGAAAATCGTCAGTGAGGGATTTATTGAACATAATTTTATTTTTAATACTTGCGAATAAAAGATTTTGATCGCCTCCCTGGAAATCCGATCTTCCAATGCTCCCTCTGAATAATAAATCGCCCGAAAATAAAATACCGTCAATTTTTTTGCCGTTAAATTCCTTGACATCTGAAGAATAAAAGCATAACGACCCTGGGCTATGACCAGGCGTTTCTAAAGCGCGAAGGTTAATTTCTCCAATATTTATCGAATCACCCTCGGCTAACCACCGATTAGCTTCCTTTTGGAAAGTCCCAGATTCGTGTTCTTTTCTACTATACATCAATGGTATTTGAAAATGGCGCATAATTTGTCCAACTCTAGTAGTATGATCGAAGTGTCCGTGAGTCAGTAAAACCGCGATAGGGTTTCCTCCTACTTGTTCGATAAGGTTAATAATAGCGTTTCCATCTCCACCGGGATCTATTACAACGATATCTTTTGTTTCGTTAGAACCAAAGATGTAACAATTGGTAGCTAAAGGTCCAACAACCAGCTTCTTGAAAATCATAATTTTTTTGCTCACAAATTCGAAAACAAAATTCTTTTATCTGAAAAAGGATAAAAGAAAAAAAATATTTTCTAGGTTTTTGAGATTTAGTACTAAACGAAGTCTACAATTTATTTGTTATTTATCAGTTTATTAATTTCGACTAACTTATTGTACACATCTAAACCTTTATCGGTTAGTTGAACATACTTTTTCTTGTTATTTAATTCAATTGAGATAAGTCCTTTGTCAATTAAGTCTTCTTTTACCCGGAAAAACGAATTATAATAGCTAAATTTATTCAATTCGTTGTAAAAAGTATGCTTATCCGTTTTATAACCCTTAAATTGAATAAGGACTTCCAAAGTATCTCTAAAACCTTTCTTCTTTAAAAAATTTATCAAATCGTCAATAGTCATATTATCCCTTACCTTAGTTAAATGGTAACATCTAATTTTACTTAAATGTAATAAATAAAAAGTAACAAATTTAAAAAACATTATGAAAATTTTTATTATTATATTAATGATAAACTGCAACGAGTTTAACAGTAAGCTCAGAATAGTTAACGACATAAATAAATTCGAATCTCTTTTAGCTTAAAATACGCGTTAAAAAAATTTAGTTGTGAACTTCGTAGCATTTTATCAAACTTTATAATTCGATGTTAATTTTTTATATTGAATGGATTTAAGTAGATATTTTGAAGTCGAAAAAGGTAACACACCAGTAATCTTATCGTGCCCTCACGGAGGCTATAAAAAGCCAAAAAGGATATTAAACAAAACTACTGGGGTGAAAATTGCCGATAAGAACACTTTCTTCATAGCAAAATTAATAATCAAACAACTTAAAGTAAAAAACATCGATATTTATTCCATCTTAAGTAAAATTCATAGAAGTAAAATTGATTTAAACAGACCACCTCACTCTAAAAGCGCTTTTAATCATTCTTCTGCCGAAGCTCAAAACATCTTTCGCGCGTATCAAGACCAATTAAATAATTTTGCTCAAGAGTGCGTTTCAAAGCACAATAGAGCTTTGATAATTGACTTTCACGGGTTCACAAAACCTTACAAGGGATATCCTGACGTGATATTTGGCCACATCTTTGGCAAAACTCTTGATCTTCTTGAAAATTCAAAAGAACAAGATTGTAATAGATATTGGGGCTGTGCTCAATTACAATACGAAATATCTAAATTCTTTGTGTTGGACGATGGATTAGCCCTAACAGATTTTAATCTATCATATTCAGGAGGATACATTACGCATCAGTTTTACAACAGAAGTAAAGTTAGCGCTATTCAAATCGAAGTCGCAAAACAAATCCGCTTAGATTTTGATCGTACCAATATTTTAGTCAAAGCAATAGCCAACGCTATAATTAAAGCAGTAAATAGTTGATTCGATTTTTATCGCTTTCGCAAAAGAAAACGCATCCCTTTAGAGTTGTGTTAAATTTGCATTAATCAGTAAAAATTATACCCCTATTTCTTTAAATACGAAATACTCCACGTTATAATTAATGCAACTCGTTCAACAAGTTCAATTCAAACGATTAAATCTTTTGGATGAGATAACTTTTCTTTCTAAAAACCTGTTTAATGTGGCGACATATACCGTGCGACAACGATTTTTCAAGGACCATCATTGGATTCGATATAACGAGTTGTGGAAATTGCTAAAAACTCACGAATCGTATAGAAAACTACAAGAATCGTGCGGGTCTCATCCGCCACAGCAAGTCCTAAAACAAGTAGATAGAAATTTCAAGAGTTTCTTTAAAGCAATCAAGGTTTGGAAAAGCGAACGGTCTAAATTTAAGGGAATACCAAAGCTTCCTCGTTACAAGCGTAAAAACGGTCATAATGTAGTCTATTTCACTTCCTTACAATGTAGGCTAAAGAATGGACACGTATTACTCACACAAAAGATGGAGAACTTAGGTTTTCCTAAAATAAAAACCGCGTTAAAAAGCGTAAAAGGCGTTCGCATCGTTCCTTTCGGAGATCGATACAATATTGAATTAATCTACGATTACGAGCCAAAAGACTTGCACTTGAACGAAAATAACGCATTAGGAATCGATCTAGGACTTAACAATATCGTAACTGCGTCAGATAACATTGGAAACAAGCCATTGATTATCAAGGGCGGTGTTGTAAAGTCAATCAATCAATTCTACAACAAGCAACTGTCAAAATACAAGTCCATGGCGAAAAAGTGCAACGACACGAATGTCACGGGACGCATTTTGAAGTTTCATCGAAAGCGAAACAATAAAATAAGGGATTTCTTTCACAAGACTTCCCGAAAAATAGTCAATCACTGCATCTCTAACGATATCGGAACGATTGTTATCGGATATAACGAGGGGTGGAAGCAGAAAATTAAGATAGGGAAAAGAAACAACCAGAACTTTGTTTCCGTGCCGTTTTTAAAACTTGTCCAGCAAATTGAATATAAATCTGAGATGGTTGGAATTAAAGTAGTGAGAATCACCGAAGAATATACTTCGCAAATGTGCTCTTCGTGTGGAGTCGTACGCAAGTCAAATCGCAAGTATCGTGGACTATACGTTTGTAAAGATTGCGGAGTTGTTCTAAACGCCGATGTGAACGCTTCAAGAAACATTCTACAAAAAGGAGTCCCTAAATCCAAGTGGATAGGGGATAGAGGGTGCTTGAACCATCCGGTAGTGTTGAAAGTCTAACCTACGAATCCATAACCTTTAGGTTATGGTTGTTCAATTTCGAATAACGTAATGAAAAATTGTGAAGAAAAAAAAACCCGTAATATAAATTAAGGTAACCATTATAATTATAACAATCTGATACTCAACCCAATTACTAAAGTTCCCCGTTGCAAGAAACGTAACTGAGAAAATTGTTGCGATTAAAAAGACAAATAAGAGCGGTAGGGTTTTTAAAATTTCCTTAATTCGTTTATTCATTATTTGTATTAATCTTTGTTTGATATTTAATATTTATATCCCATAAAGAACGCTTAGTTACTTCTTATTTACAAATTTCAAAAAAGCTTTAACAACCATGTGAAACTTTGGATCAAAAAGTACGGTTGAGTGATCTTTACCTTGGATCTGAAAATGACAAGCTCCTGGGATCAATTCTGCGATTAAAGTTTTGTTAGGCATCAATGCATCGTCAGAACCTAAGACAGATAACACGGGTACTTTAATTTTTTTGAACGTTAATTTCATTTCTGAGAAAGACGAAAAAATATCGTCTACATCGCGAGCGAACCCCTCCATGACAGCAATTAAAGCTTTCAAATCTGCGCCAGTTGATTCAGCGAACTTACGAAACTGCTTAGCTATGGGGCTTTTTACTTGTTCAACGCTTTCAGCACTAAAGGCATTGATCATAGGTTTGTTAGATTGCTCCAACTGTTCACGGTTAATTTGAGAAGGAATAAATCCCCCTAATACTGCGCTTTTAACTCTATTAGGTTCGTGTAGTAATAAGCCGAAGGTTATACTTCCGCCCATGGAATACCCAAAGAAATTTGCTTTTCCAATAGACAAATGATCCATCAATTTCACAATATCTTCCATCATTTTTTTGCCATATTGAGCTGGATCCGTGGGTTTGTCGCTCTTTCCATGACCGCGGCAATCTATCAAAATTAACCTGTTATTATCTTTTAAAGTTTTAATCCAGCTTGTTAATTTCCAATTGATTTTGATACTTGTGGCGAATCCATGGATCATTATCAAATCCGGACCGTTTCCTTCGATTTCATAATGTATTTTCACGCCTTCATTTTCAAAAAACGGCATTTTCTTTTAGCTCCAATAATATTATAAATAACTATATCTTTTTTTCAATTTTTAAAATTATTTAAAATTAATAATTTAAATTCTTTTACTTAGTCGTTATTTCTTATCCTTCTTAATTCTATTTTTACGGTATTTGTATTATCTATACATTCTAACTCCACAATATCGGCATCCCCACTCCATTTTTGGAATGAACCTCCAAACTAAGGCATTAAAATATATGGAAAAATATCACGATAAAAAATCCGCATAATCCTCATGTGTTGTGTCCGCTTAATTCTATCTCATCTCCGACTTTATGACATGCTTTACAGAGCCCTTTTATGCTTCTTATCGTACCAACAATACGAAATCCAATTCTTTTATTTTCTGCCATAATTAAAAAGTCTCTCAAGGTTTAAAAATTAAAGAATAATTTTAATAATTCTTGACTTTCAAAGTTATTTTTTATAATATGATCTTATGGCTTTTAATTGAAAAATATTATTTTTTTGCCACCATATTAAAATTATTTTCCTGTAAATTGCTTCAAGTCCAAGATATTGAATAACTTGCGTTGCAAGATATACATCCGGGTAAAAAGCACTTCGGGAGGACCCTTATCATCTCATTTGTCCGGACATAAGTGGGCATTACACTAAGGCGCTCTCTTTTATTTAATTCCTTGAATTGCCGCTTAACCTTCTAATTATTTATAAAATATTGGTAATTTCTATAAAATTCCAAAATTTATGCCAATCATCAACTTAACTTACGAAATTAGATGAATAAGTTTATAATTTATCATTCATTTGGCAAATTAACCAAAAAAGCAAAGAGTCTTAATTGGAATGTATAAAGAAAAAAAAGAGTGAAAAATTTAATTATTGTACTTTTCTCCGACGTTTTCGAATCAATAATATTGTTGTTATAGAAACAGCTAATCCTCCACCTGCAATTGCTGCGATAATAGCAACGATAATCGCAAATGGAGGTCCTTCTTCACCAACTTTTTCTAAAGTATACAGAATGCTATCACAAACTGGCGAAGTTTCTCCTATTGCATTTCGAAACTTAACACAGATTGAATATTCCGTATTATTTGTAGTGCCTTCTAGATACAACTGTTTTGCTGTAGCATAAGGTTCCCAATCAGTCCAAGCACCAGTAGTTCCATTTCTAAAGCACATTTCTGTCGCACCATCCGCCGAGAGCGCGAGAGTCACTAAGGTGGAATTTGTACTCGCATCTCCATTATTTATAATTATGGATGGATTTAACGGAGTTGACGTGAATTTTTTATAAAATATATCATAATCCGTTCCCGAACCGCCATAATCCGTACCATCCTCCCACGCAATGTGCGCGTTTCCGGAACCGTCCGTTGCTATTGTTGGGCTAAAAGAACCGGCAGTGCTTTCCGTGGAGACCACCTCGGTCGTGGTCCAGACCGCCGTGGTCGCGTTCCGGCGCTTATAGAATACATCCTCATCCGTTCCCGAACCGCCATAATCCGTACCATCATCCCACGCAATGTGCGCGTTTCCGGAACCGTCCGTTGCTATTGTTGGTCTAAAAGAACCGGCAGTGCTTTCCGTGGAGACCACCTCGGTCGTGGTCCAGGCCGCCGTGGTCGCGCTCCAGCGCTTATAAAATATATCAGGATCCGCTCCCGAACCGCCATAATCCGTATAATCATACCACGCAACGTGCGCGTTTCCGGAACCGTCCGTTGCTATTGTTGGTTCATAAGAGCCGGCAGTGCTTTCCGTGGAGACCACCTCGGTCGTGGTCCAGGCCGCCGTGGTCGCGTTCCAGCGCTTATAGAATACATCCGCATCACTTCCCGAACCGCCATAATCCGTATAATCCTGCCACGCAATGTGCGCGTTTCCGGAACCGTCCGTTGCTATTGTTGGGTAATAAGAATCGGCAGTGCTTTCCGTGGAGACCACCTCGGTCGTGGTCCAGGCCGCCGTGGTCGCGTTCCGGCGCTTATAGAATATATCCACATCCGCTCCCGAACCGCTATAATCCGTATCATCATACCACGCAATGTGCACGTTTCCGGAACCGTCCGTTGCTATTGTTGGTCTAAAAGAACCGGCAGTGCTTTCCGTGGAGACCACCTCGGTTGTGGTCCAGGCCGCCGTGGTCGCGCTCCAGCGCTTATAGAATATATCACGATCCGTTCCCGAACCGCCATAATCCGTATCATCCTCCCACGTAACATGCGCGTTTCCGGAACCGTCCGTTGCTATTGTTGGTTCATAAGAATAACCAGTGCTTTCCGTGGAGACCACCTCGGTCGAGGTCCAATTCCAAACAGAAATTTTTAATTCTTCTGAAAAGCTCTCTAAATCGTCGACAACACTATCCTTCAATAAATTGTTGTTATTATAGAGATAAATCGCCGTGAAGCCACCAAAAAAAATGGTCAACGAGATTAATAAAGCTAATTTAAATTTATTTCGTTTCATGCTTTTTCCCCCCATAAAAAATTTTTATTGGGTATTTAAATATATCCTTTTTTTTTCATTAATAAATTTTTAAGTATAATTTTTTTGATTATTCTATTGTTAAAAACGTTCTGATTTCATAGAAAATTTTCACTGTATTTGTCTAAATTTTGAGGTAAGAATCGAACAATTCTATAAAATTGGAGAAAATTAGAGAATACTCGCCATAGACCCATCCTATAACGAATGTACTAGAAGATATAAATGTTATGGTTAGAAAAAGATAATTAAGGATCAAAAAACTTAGTACTTACCTTTTTTCTAATCAATTATCAAAAAAATTTTAATGTTATAATTTTAAAAAGATAATTTCTTAAACATCTATTTAATTTTAGTATCAGTCATTATGGTTCAAGAAGTATTTGAGTCAGATATCGTTATAATTTGACATTTTGCAAAAGATATTATAGAAATCGATGGAGTGAGCAAATCAATATTAGAAGGTTCTGTATATTTAGGGGAAATTGCCGGAAGTCGAATGGGTTTAAAAGTATCGATTATCACACGGTTAAAAAGCGAAGATTTCCCAGATTTTCAATATTTATATCGCATAAAGAACGCGTAGTTACCTCTTATTTACAAGTTTCAAAATCATTCACATTATTTAAATAAGTTTATTTCTTCTTTCTATTTAGATTACAATAAAAGAGAGGTAATTATTTCTTATGATTGAGAAGGAATCTAAACAAAAGCAGAAAAATACAATTATTATGGTGATAGGGATAATTTTCTCATTTCTTGGAATTTCATTTATGAGTATCCCGTTCCCAAATACAGTTGTGATTGAGAATTTAGGCCAATTTGGTATAGCAGAAGGTGTAACATATACTATACACTATAATTATCCAATGTTTTCAAATAATCAAAAACTGACTATTAGTCTAGGGGCAGTTAACAGTTCTTTCTCAATATTAGTACTTAATGATAACGACTACGGTGCTTGGATTAATGAACAAGGAGGATATCTCCCTTGTTACGCGGTGCAGAATATTAGTGGAGTCTATAAAACCCTTTATCTAAATCAACCTTTTATTGGTGTTATAAATATTATTATAACTGCTGAAACTTTATTAGAAATATATGGAACAATTCAAACAAGTTATTCATCTCACTATGTTATAGAAGGGTTAATACCTTTAACGATTGGAATTATTTTAGCAATATTTTTATTATTACAGAAATACCAATTTAAAAAACCTAAGATTAAATAGATTTGAATTTCCACTTTATTTTTTTTATCTTATTGGAGTGTATTTTAAGTTTTTGTCGATTCAAACATTTCGTTCATTCTAATTAATAGGTTCATATCTCCTTTTACTTGAAATAATCCTCTCATTAAAGCTTGTCGCCCTTCAAGCTCGCCATTCGAAATTTTCATCCATACATCTTTAGGTGAGATTATTGTCGTTAATGGTTTAGGATAAGACCCTTTATATGCTTTACATTTATTACCATCAAAGGCTAAGTAATAAATTTCATCATCAAGGTGGAACTGAAAAACGCCTGTTAACCCTTTGATGATATTTGGGTTGTATACCATTGCCATTCCAGCAAAAGTTGCTTCCATCCCTCCATCTGAGAGCTTCAATGGAATTTTTTCTTCAGAAATTGAAATATCCTCTTTATCATAATCTCTTGGAATCGTTGAATCCCAGTATTTGTTAGCCATACTTCGAAACACTTCAAGCTCCTCAGGCTTAAATTCATATACTTCCTTAATTAAATTTTTAGTCTTTTCCGATATCTTACCAATTGTCGCTACTTCATATCCAGCATTTTCTACATATTCATAAAGTTTTTTGAAAGATTGTTGACTGTTATCCTTGCTTATTAATTCTGACCCTCCGATTAATATATCTCCAATATAAGTTTCTCCCGCTGTTGTTGTTTTCTTCTTAAACATCTGTACCACAGCATCAAAATGAGATTGTTCAGGAAATCCCGCAACGCAGATCAGGAACATTCTCCGTTGAAAACCCTCTAACTCATATCTATAGGGATGAGATGTGATCCCATTTCTCTCAATTAAGTAAGGTTCAAACTCAGGTAATTGTCTATCCAAAAAATCTTTTACAATTCCCGGCACACTGAATATATATAAAGGTGTGGCATATATCGTGATAGAAACATTCCGCAATTTTAATCTCAATGCGTTCATATCATCATTATGAATACATTCTCCGGGAGTCTTGGTCCAACATGTGTAACAACCAACACAATGATGTATTTTCTGATTGGCTAACATGATTTCTTCCACTTCAAAACCCCCCCTTTGTAAACCTTTGATAAAGCTTTTCCCAAGATGATAGGAAGCAGATTTTGTACGTCTTGGACTACCATAAATAATTACTGCCTTTTTTTCCTTTGTCATTTTTAAATTCGATCCTCTTTTAAAGTTATTTCAAATTTTTTCCAGATTTTTTTATATTTTGGATTGTATGATCAATCAAACTGCCACCTACTTCCATTAATTTACCTAGTAAAGCTTCTTGAGTCGTATCTTCAATCATTTCAGCACAAATTAATGATGCTAGTCCATGAGTATAAATCACCATCTTATCTAAAAGGCTTTTTTGTTGCTCAACATTCAAAAAAGTCATTGTATTATCTTTAGCCATTAGAATTTCAAGAGTCGTTATAAAATCTAAAATGAGATCTTTATAGATATTTCCTTCTAAAAATAAAGCTCGATAAGAATATGGATATTTTTTAGCGAACAATAACACTCCTAATCCGATGTTAAGAAATGTATATTCAGTATGATTTTTTTTGGCATAATCTATTAACATGTCTTTTATTTTTTCCATTACTGCTCGTTTTAATTCATGCATCGAATTAAAATAACTGTATACAGGTTGAGTAGATGAATTTAAATATTCTGCAACTCGCCTTGCAGTTAAATCTTGAACATCAGGACTATTAATTACATTAAAAGCAGCATCAACGATGTGGGTACGAGTAAAATACTTTATTGGTGGCATTTTTTTTATCCTTTTTATATATATAACATTTGTTATATTACAAGGATTGTATAACAACAGTTATATATAAATGTTTTGAAAAAAAAATTGGATTATTTCCCTATTTTTGTCGATTTTGGTTATTTTTAGCTGAAAAAAATTCAAATATTTGATACTTTTTTAATGTGATTTAGTGATTTGTTCATGAAATGTTATTCAATCTAAACATTTTTCTTAATAAAACTTTATTTTCTAAAACAAAAATGAAAGAAATGGAAAAAAATATGAAAAAGTTTTTAAATATACTTTCACAATAATATAATAATAAGGAAAAAATTCCCACAAAAATAAAAGGTGATGTTAAAAAAATTGATAAAATGTGAAAAATGTGGAAAACATCATGCGTTATACCACGATTGCAATCAGAATTCGATAAGTCATGGAGTAGTATTTCAGGACGATCGAAAATGTTACGATTGGAATTGCTTTTTAACCAAAGCTTCAAGTATTTACAAGATTGAAGAACGAATCTTAGATAGTTATTTTAATAATTCAAAAGTTAACCCGTTATTTGCTTATGAATAAACTCGTTTAAAAGTTTTTATTATTTCCTTTTTTTTATAACTTAACTAGAGAATTTTAATTTTCTAATTCAGATTAGATGTTTTCTTATTATTTTAATACCAATCATTATGCTTCGAAAAGTATTTGAATCAGATATCGTTATAATTGGTCATTTTGCGAAAGATATTATAGTGATTGATGGTGTGAGCAAAACAGCGTTAGGAGGGGCTGTGTTTTACGGTGGAATCGCAGGAAGCCGAATGGGTTTAAAAGTAGCGATTATTACGCGTTTGAAAAGCGACGATTTCCCCGATTTAGGTATTTTTGATAAAAACAATATTAAGTACTTTGCGAATCCCGCTAAAGAAACATCAGGGATTAAAAATATATATTTATCTCAAAATATGGAATTTAGAAGTTACGAACCTTTAGGTTTTGCAGGTGCATTTACTAAAGAAGAGATTCCTGAAATTGATACGAAATATTTCGTTATAGGTCCGATTCTTGCGGGCGAAATCGACTTAGAACTGTTAGAATATTTGTCTGAAATATATAGTGGAAAATTGGGTCTTGATATACAAGGATTTATTAGAGGCTTAAAGGATAACAAAATACAATACTACGATTTAACCGAAAAAGAAAAGATTGAGATAATATCTAAAGTAAATTTCTTAAAACTTGACACAACCGAAGCGAAAGTCCTTACAAACCTATCTTCAGTACGGAAAGCAGCAAAACTACTAAACAAATTTGGACCGAAAGAAGTTCTTATTACACACGAAAAAGGAGTCAATGTAAGCGTTAATAACAACTCTTACTTTTTTCCTTGGAAAAATAAAGGGAGCATAGGAAGGACAGGGAGGGGCGATACAGCGTTTATCAGCTATTTGGGTTCTCGAATAACTAAAAATCCAGAGGAATCCTTGAGATTCTCCGCAGCTTTAACTTCTCTTAAAATGGAATCAATGGGACCATTTTCTCTGCCTTTATCTCGCGTTGAAAAACTTATAAAAGAAGAATACTCGTAAATTTATTAAATAAGATAAAATAAAAGAATTTCAAAAGTTGATTTATGTGGAGAGATTACTATTTAACTTATTTGCCCCACATTCTTATCATTTCTCTTGAAATGATATATTTCATAATCTCTACAGTACCCGCTGAGATTTGTCCAATTTTTGCATCCCGGTAATAACGTTCTAGAGGATATTCTTCGGAGTATCCAAGACCGCCAACAACTTGAATTGCATCTTGAGTTATTCTTACCATAGCGTCGGCAATCCGAGCTTTAACAGCTGCTACCAACGCTCTGCAATTATGTCCGTCATCAAGCATTCTAGCAATTTGTGCTATTGCCATCCTATTCAGTTCTATATCCATAAACATTTCACTGAGTTTGAAAGAAATACCCTCAAAAGAGTAAATTGTCTTCTTAAATTGTACTCGTTTATGGGAATATTTATAAGAAACTTCTAAGGCGCTTCTTGCAAGCCCAAGGTATTGAGAAGCAGTAAAAGTTCTTTCACCGTCTAGACCAAACAACAACACTTCTATGCCTTCATTCTCCCTTTGAAGTATGTTTTCAACGGGTACTTCACAATTATTAAATCGAAGATAAGAATTAGGCATTCCTCTGCGCCCCATGTGCTTATAATCTTTAACTACCTCAAAACCGGGAGTGTCCGTCTCGAATATAAACGCGGTAATACCTTGATGCGCCTTAACTTGATCATTGGTTTTTGCGTACAAACATATGTAATCGGCAACGCTACCGTTTGTTATGAAACATTTCTCGCCGTTGAGAATATAGTGGTCGCCTTCCTTTATCGCTTTTAATCTCATCCCCCCAATTGCGTCAGAACCACCTGTGGGTTCCGTTATGCCAATAGCACCTATTTTCGTTCCATCAGCTATTCCCGTGAGATATTTCTCTTTTTGCTCTTGGGTTCCGAATTCTATAATCGGTCCTGCGAATAAACAAGATGAAGCGCCAAAGATACTTGCCAAAGCGTAGCTAAAAGCTGAAAGTTCTTCACCAAAGATTGTTCGATATAAAATACCTTTCCCAAGACCCCCAACTTCTTTTGGGATAATAATATTCAAGTAGGGTTTCATTTTGCGTAACACTTCTACTGCTAATTCTTTGTTCCTCTCTCTATCTATTTTTTCAACAACTGGTTCAACATGTTTTTTACACCATTCTCGAACTTCCATTCGAAATTCGTTTTCTTCCTTAGTATAGAAGTGCAATCTATTTGGCATACACGAATATCCATACTCAAAATTCAAATCCTCAAAATTAATATGTCCTTCCAAATTCATCACATTTAGATTTAATTAATATAATACCTAATAACATCTAAAATAAAAGATTATTTTTTAAATTTGATGTACATTTTAAAAAACATGTTTTAGGATATTAATTAAATCAAAACAACAAATTGGTAATTATTAATGAGAGTCGGTGGAATTATCGATATATCAACTAAAGACATCCCAAACAAATCTACAATGGTGGTTTTCACCGTAGGTTGTAATTTAAACTGTAGTTTTTGTCATAATAAGTATTTATTGCACGAAAGCGTAGGAAGGGAGATGGGGGTTTCAAAATTGCTGGAACAAATCAAAAGTAATATGTTAGTGAGTGGAGTTAGCATTTCAGGTGGAGAACCTACGCTCCAAAAAGATTTACTTAAATTGTGCGAAGAAATAAAAAAAATTGGAAAATACATCAGTATAGACACAAATGGGACGAATCCTATAATGATATCCAAATTATTACCATATATCAACAGAATAGCTTTAGATTTAAAAGGACCGTTAAACAAGAAAAGATTAAGGAAGATTACGGGGAGTCTAATGGATGCTGATCCTATAATTGAGACTTTTAACCTCGTTAATAAACGCGAGGATATTGATTTTGAAGTAAGGACCACTTACGTAGAAAATTTAATGAAACCAAGCGACATCGATAAAATCATTTCGTTTCTGAGAAAAAATGAGTTTACAGGAAACTTTGTGCTGCAACAATATCAATATTCTGAAGGGGTTGGTGATGAATATAAAGAAAAATTTCAAAAACCAGAACATATTATATTATTAAGCATATTAAAGCCTTATAGAAATTTGGATTTACCTTTTCAAATTTATTTAAGAGACGATATTATGGGTTATTGTATTATAGATAAATTATACGACTATCTTGATGAATAATGGACGAAGAAAAGATAATAGCAGAGGTACAATCGTGTATTGATTGTATGGTATGTTTGGATGTGTGCGATACTTTCGCAGTTACTCAGAACGAACTTCTATCCCCAAATGGGAGGTTGAAAATCGTTGATAAAATATTTAGTAATCAGGATGTTACTCAAGAGGAGGTTAAGAGCATCTACACTTGTACGCTATGTGGATTGTGCGATCTTATATGTCAACAAAGCATTCACATTGCTGACGCAATACACTCTTCCAAAATAAAGCTAGTAGAAATGGGTTTAGGTCCTCTTGAAAACCATAACAAAATAATAAAAAATATTGAAGAACAAGATAATTCCGTTAGTGGTAAGCGAGAAGAAAGACTGGACTGGATGCCAGAAAAGTATAGGAAATCTGAAACTTTTGAGGCAGGAGATTCAGATACGTTGTTATTCTTGGGTTGCATGTCATCGTTTCGAGTAAAGGAAAGCGCAAGCGCTTCTTACGAGCTTTTAAAAGAAGGTAATTTCGATTTTAAGATATTTGAAAAGGAACCTTGTTGTGGAGAATACGCTTATTCCGCGGGTAAATTAGACTTTGCTTTAAAAATCTTTAGTGAAAATTTTGAGCTCTTCAAGCAACACGGTATTAAAAACATTATTACTACTTGTGGCGGGTGCTTTTACGCATTTAATAACCTTTATCCAAAATACCTTCAAAATTACGATATTCCAGTTAAGCACGTCATCCAAGTTATTCACGAATTAGAAAAGAATGGTAAATTGAAATTTGAGCAATCTAACGATACAGTTACTTACCATGATTCTTGTAGGACAGGAAGAAAAATTAAAAACATTGATGTTTACGACGAACCCCGAGAATTATTAAATCTGTGTTCTACAGTTAACGAGCTCAAGGCAAATCGAGAATTAACTGCGTGTTGTGGGGCTGGTTCTGGAATTAGAGGGGTTGATAGTAGTTTATCTATAAAAATCGGTAAGAAAATTTTTGACGAATTAGAAACTCAAGAGATAATTACATCGTGTCCCTTATGCGTGTTCAATTATAGGTACGTAAATTACAAAACTCAATCTGAATATAAAACTAAATACATAACCGATTATCTTTTAGAAGCGTTGAAAAAAGAGTGAAAGAATTCGATATCATGCACGATTTTAGATGCAATAGGAAGCAACGATAGGTTAGAATCTTAAAATCCTCTGAAACAGGTGCACTATCCATGTTGTTAAGTATTTTGGGTATGACATATATTTAAAGTAGGGAATATTAGGTAATGTGGTACGTGTTGAAATCTTAAACATTGCTTTGACATAATCCGGTGGACACCCCTTAAAGAACACACCATACTTCTTATATTGCTCCGCACAATCTCCATATACTATTGTTTTTCGTTTCTCCAACTTTTCCAGTTCTTTTTCAGGAATATTGAGATCTTTTCCCACGATAATTGTCATTCCACTCAGAATTTCCCATCCTAAATTTTTTCCATAAGCATCTAAATAAGATCTCAGGAATGCAGGGCAACCAGAGATGCAAACTTCTTTCCCTTGATAAATAGTTAGAGACGGATGCACTTTAAGACTCCTATCTTGATCGACAAAATTACATTTTTTAACCTCTAAATAATCTCTGTTAACTATCTCAATATCATTAATGTTTAAAGGGCCTATTCCTCTTTCAGCTAAATTTTTCAAATGCTGAACCTCTTTAGGATCCTTTCCAATTAAATAACAACATGTAACATCAACCGCCAAACAATTATCACCAACAATCATCATTTGGGTTTTAATTGGCTTCACTTCAGCGGGCCCATTTCCCTCACCCGATATAATAGTATCAGTGATGATTAAATCTGGCTGGCGAATAAGCGCGATGTCAGAAAGATGATCATGTAATCGGTCGTCATGATATTTTAATCGTTCTTTTTTTGAGATTAAGCCAAAATTATTCTTTACACTTAAAGTAACATCTGTATAGAGGTTTCCCTTCAATTTAGGGACAGAAATGAAATAATCAATTGATCCATCTACCAATAATTTTGGGTACTTGATTACATGGTTGCTAATAAATGGCTCTTTTACAAAGATGTTTTTTCTTTTCTTTTCATCCAAATAACAAAATTTGACATTTCTAATTCCTTTTACTACTTTCTTAATTCCTACTCTATTAAAAGCATATCTTGCCGTTCCCATAGTACGATTTTCAGCAATTAAAATTTTTCGGGCACCACGATCTGATAGTGCTTTTGCAATACCTGCAACCAAGTTTACGTGTGTGTTAATCGCAATTGCTTTTTGGGAATCACCAATAGGGAAGACAAATGAAGGTTTTATTAATACGGATTTTTCTTCAAAAAGATATCCATTTTTATCAAAATATTCTCCGAGCTTTTCAGAAATCTCCGGAGAATTATAATCTTCTTGTGGAATAACTGTTACTTGATATTTTGAAATCATAACTCTATGACCTTATGATATTATATTATTGGATTATAATAATCTAAAAGATCATAATTGTTCTTAAAAACTTTTAGTTCTGACAATATTTATCGAAAAGTAAAAATTTAAGCATGTTCAATGATTATTAAGTATGGTGAACTTATATGGACGATGATGATAATAGAGAAGACGATCTTGAAGACGAGTTAGAAAAACAATGGGAAATGCAAGATCAAATTCACAAAGTTTGCAAAATGAAAGGAGATACAGAAGAAAAACAAAAAAAATGGAAAGAAAAATATAGTTAATTTTTAATTATCAGTATCTATTTTTTGAATGAATCGACTTGTCTTTGTTTCTATTTTTGATTTCATTGCGTAAAAAACTACTACTCCACATAAAACGATAATCAATTGTATAACAACGATTAATAGGTTAAACGTAAAGAGTAATCCGAAACAGACGATACAACCTAAGAGCGCAATTATCGGCACCCATCCAAAATTAGGCTTTAGTTTAAAAGGTCTTTCAAGGTCAGGTTTCTTCCTTCTTAAAGCTATTAAGCTAAGGTTCACCAAGAAAAAGGTAATGAGTACGCCAAAAACAGTAGCGTTCGCAACTATAGAGATATCTCCAAGAAATAGCGGCACCATCGTTAAAATCATTGTTATTAAAACGGCTAAAGCAGGCGTTCTATATTTTGGTGATATTTTGCTTAAGCCTTCTGGCAACGCTTTATCTCTAGCCATACCGTACATCATTCTCGAGGTGACAATCATCATTATTAATACGGTATTTGCCGTAGCGAATAGTGCTATAAAAGACATTATTATCCCTCCAATAGGACCTAAAACAGCAGTAGTTACAGCGTTCAAAGGGGCTGGAGAGTCTGCGATTTCACTATAGGGCAATATGCTAACTATTGAGATGGCAGTTAAACAATACAAAACAGTGGTAATAATAATCGAATAAATTATAGCTTTAGGAAGGTTTTTAGTGGGATTCTTGACTTCTTCAGCAATGTTTGCGATATCTTCAAATCCAATGTAGGCGAAAAATATTAAAGCAACCGCCGAAAAAACTACGGTAAACGAACTTCCTATAGGGAGCTCTAAATAATTGACCGATCCAAAATGTGGGATACCAATTATAATGATTAAAATGAGCCCGGCTGCTTCAATAAACGTAAATAAGATATTAGTCCACGTGGAAGCTTTGATACCAATGAAGTTTACAAGGCTAAGAATTACTATTAGTAAAGCAGCAAATATTACTGTAAGTATGATCGATGGAATTCCAATTAAAGCAGCCAAATAATTGGCAAAACCTAACGCGACGGTTGCCGCTGAGAGTATACCTGAAAAGATAATTATCCACCCTAATAGAAACGATAAAATTCGAATTTTAAAAGCCTCTTCAGTGTAAACAAATTCAGCAGCACTTTTAGGATACATAGAAGAAAGCTCAGCGTATGATAGGCCTGTTAAAGCTCCAGTAATCGAAGCTAATACGAAGGCCAACCAAGAGAGGTTTCCAGTAATTCCTACAACCTCGCCTATTAAGGCATATATACCGGCCCCTAAGACATTCCCAACGCCGTAGACGGTTACGCCGAATAATGACACTCTTCTCTTTAATTTTGGCGCTTTTTTAACTTCTTCCAACATAATTCACCTTTCTAAATATAAATTATTTTATACTTCGTTTAATAAAAAGTTATATAGTAAGCTTTAGTAAAATGAATTAAAAGTTAAGATAAAATGCAATTTATAACCTACCAAGGACAGAAATTCGAAGTTTCTGATAACGCTTTAATTTTGGGTAATCACGGAATTGAAGAAATATCAAAAATAATTGGGCTTAAAGGGCTTTTAAATTTAAAGGCTTTATATCTCTTTAATAACAAGATTTCTGAAATTAGAGATTTGGATAATCTAATAAATTTAGAAAAATTGAATCTCTATGGAAACGAGATAAAAGAAATTAAGAATTTATATCCTTTGGCCAAATTAGATACGCTATTTCTTTCTGAAAATAAAATTGAAGAAATTAAGGGGCTTTCCAAATTAAATAACCTGCAAAATTTATCTTTCGAAGATAATCAAATATCAGAAATAAAGGGTTTAGAACGGCTAATTGAATTAAGAAAATTAAATCTCTTTGGAAATAACATTTCTGAAGTCAAGGGACTCGAGAACCTCATAAATTTAATAGAATTAAGAATCGGAAACAATCCCATTCCTCACGAAGTCTTAGAGAATTGCGGGGGAATTAGCAGTAATGGATATGCTAACAATCCAAAACTATTTGTTAGGTTCTGTATTAAGAATCAAAAGAAAAAGATTTAAGTTTATTATTATATTTTTTCTGGTCTAACAATACAAGGTTGCTGTTGATGGCGATGTGGTTTTGTTCCTTGTAAAAAAACCAGTTATATTCGCTATTCAAATGAGAGAAAATTTAAATCAAATTCTAAATTCTATTATTTAATATTTTAAATTATGAATAATGATTTAATATAAATAGCATAATAAAAGGAAAAGTGATAAAAAATGCCAAGTTTTAAAGAAACTTACGAAGCAATAAAAGAAGATGTTAAAAACGGTGAAAAAAATTTTAATATAAGTTGTGAAATGCTACATGAGGGGATGCAAACCAAAGTTACTATGGGGGCTTCAAAACACGAAGTTTTAATTGATGCTCCTATAGGTTTAGATGGTACAGATAAAGGAGCATCACCATTATTAGCAATTTTAGGATCGATCGGCGCATGTATTATAGCAGTAACTCGATTTTGGGCGTTAATTATGGATATAAAAATCGAATCAATGACTGTGAATTCAAGAGGTCACCTAAATCTCGCAGGTATTTTTGGAATTGATGATAATATACCTCCAGGTTATGATAAGCTTGAACCTATCATTAGAATTAAAGCAGATGCTCCTAAAGAAAAAGTAGAAGAAATGATGGAAAAAGTATTTACTCATTGCCCAGTTATTTATAATTTCGATGGACCTACTCCAATTAAATACAAATTGCAAATTAAAGAATAAAATATTTATTCTTCTTTATTTTTTTTTTCTTTTAGCGTAATGGAAATTTAGGATCTCGTTTCTCAAAAAAGGCTGCAGAAGCTTCATTTACGTCTTTTGAACTGAATGTTAAAACTATTGAAGAGTTTTCAAATTGTAGTATGGTTTCTAAGCTTGGGGAATCTAAAGATAAATTAATCGCTTGTTTGGTCATTCTCAATCCCAACGGGCTTTTTTTTAACAATTCTTCTGCCTTTTCTATTGCGACTTTTAACAAATTTTCCTTTTTAACAACTTTTAGAACTAATCCTATTTTTTCAGCTTCAATACCGTCAACAATCTTCCCACTGTATAATATTTCAGCTGCTCTTGACATTCCAATAAGTCGAGGAAGAAAATAACTACCTCCTACATCTGCACCAGTAAGTCCAATATTAATGGAGGCGTTAATAAATTTTACATCTTCGCTGGCAATCCGCATATCTGCCGCCATTGCGAATCCAAATCCTCCGCCTGCTGCTGCTCCGTGTACAATTGCAATTATTGGTTGACTTATTTTTCGCATTTTCACGTAAATTTGACTTATACGCCATTGATGATACATTTTCTTTTTTAACGGCTCTGGAACGTTTAAAAAGTAGTATTTTTCATAGCCTACGGGGATCTTCTTTGTATTTAAAATTAATCCTTCTTGTAAATCAGTTCCAGCACAGAATGCGCGTCCCATTCCCCCAAAAATCACTACACGACAATCCAAATTTGTCATTAAATGGTCTAATAATTCATGCAAGTCTTCCTCCATTTGAAAAGAAATAGCATTTAATTTCTCTGGACGATTGAGCATTATAATACCAATGCCATTTGGTTTCAGTTCAAAATTTATCGTTTCAAAATTCAATCTTTTTCACTTCTTTAATATTAGTTATTCTCCATTAAGAATTAATTTGATTGTTTCTTTTAATTTTGGAATATGGTTTTCAATTATATCCCAAACTAAGTCATAATCAACCCCAAAATAGTGATGGATTAGTTTATCTCTCATTCCCGCAATTTTATTCCATTCGATCTGTCTGTATTGTTCACATATTTGTTTAGGAATTCTTTTTACTGCTTCTCCAATAATCTCCAAGCTTCTAACAAATGCTCTTTTTAGCGTTTCATCTTTAATAAACTCATCATGCGTTAATTCTTTTGATATGGTTATTAAATATTTAAGTTCATCATTAATGTGATTGATTTTGTCCAAATAATCGTTAGATCGATTCAAAATAAGCCTCCTTTAATATTTTGGGCTTCATATAAGGATTGAGAGCTTCAATTGTGAGTAAATCTATCTTTCTTTGCAAAAGACCTTCTAATAAAAAAACCAATTCGATAAAATTATCATAATTTTTTGTCAGATCCGTAAAGAATTTTACTTTATGAATATTACTATAGTATTGAAAATCATCATAAACATAATTTCCATTCTCTTTTGTTGTATATGGTATTTGGAATCTATAATATGGTGCACTCCAATATGAATATTGATTACCTTTTTTCCCTATTTCACTTGAAATCTTATATTGGAGAAAGAAATTACATCCTTTATGCTTTGGATTATGGGGTATTCCTAACCACGGAAAATAAAATCCTGTATCCCATCCCAGTTTGTATTCTTCAGGAAGACTAGGTATTTTTGGAATCACATATTTATTTTCGCTCTGAAGTAAGTTTATTACAATTTCATTATTAACTAATTGTTGTAATTGTCCTTCTGAAAAATTTGGTTTGACCGTATCTATCCCCTCAACAATTATCGTAATAATTTTTTTAATTCATCCATCATTTTTATTGCAGTTTTATATGCTAATTCTGCATTATTTTTATTAACGATTTCATATAATCCAACAACTTTAATACCACATGGATGGTCAACGAATTCTTTAAAATCATAATCCTTGAAGTGAACAAGTTCATTTCTTAAATCAACAATGGTATCAAAATCATTCCATAATTGAGAAGTTTTATCAAACGTATTTCCAGATATCCACTTTGGAAAATTTATCCAT
>JABCSY010000138.1 GCA_018238625.1 Promethearchaeota archaeon | reverse complement strand
GCATAGTTTCAAATATTCGTGTTAAATATGTAATTTGAAATTTTTTTTTAACTATTCTTCATGGAATGAATATAATAACCTTTTATAATTTTATTTCTTATTATCGTTCTTGGACTCGATTTATTTTTGCTATTATTGGTTATTTGATTTTAAAATTCTCATTTTTTTCCATTTCCATCCGTCTCTTCATAATTTCTTTTGCGTTCGCTTCAAAATCAATTTTATCCACCATTTCATGAAATATTTCAAGCCATTTTATCTCTGCTTCGTTTTGTAATTTAGAATGTTCAAGTGGTAATATCATGAATGGATTAACCTTATATAGGTAATGTGATCTCACTAATTTTTTTCCATCTTCAAAATTCTTAAACAAATCTTTTCGAACATTAATTTGCTTCTTAATGGAATTTAATATGAATTCTTTTTTTTTTAAAACCCCAAAAAATGAAATAAATGGCGTAATAACATCCATATCGTAGTAAAATTTTTGTGTACTATCTAAAAAATAAGTCAAATGTTCCACGAATTCATTTCGACCTTTGGGTTGCAATTTATATATTGTTTGCTCGGGTCGATTCTCTTTTTGCTTAGATCCGATTTCTTTTATAAATCCATCATCTTGAAGTTTCTTTATTGTATAATAAAATGATGCTTTAGTGGCTTTAATGTAATGGTCAAAACGCCATTCTTTTGCAATCTTTATCAGTTCATAACCACTCATATCTTGATTATATGTAATTAAAACTCCTAAAATGAAGGATTTTAGAGGAGTAAATCTTTTTTTTGGCATGAAATCTCATCAACTCTTTATAAAATATAATAAAATTAAGTTTTCATATTATTTATATTAAATTCAAATTTGAATGGTTAAGTTTAAATATTTAAATTTAATTTATTAATTATCCATAAAAAAAAAATAAAGAAGTAAGGAATGATAAAATGAAAAAAAATACATCTATTAATAGTGAAGAAAAGAAATTATTTTCATTTTCTCCCGATAAAACGACTTATTTAGCCATAATAACAGAAATTCTGATGATTTTTGCCTATTTCAGTGTTAATAATGTTCTGACTAGTCCACAATTTGGTTATTTGGGATTTATTGTATTTGGAATATTAACCAATCTATTACTAAACGTCATATTTCCTATATGGTGGATTGTATTTTACAAGAAAGAACCACTTTCTGAGCTTGGAATAACTAAAAAGCGCTTGTTAATAGCAATCATAATTTCCGTCGTTTTTTCGATAGTCATGGCACCTATAGTATTTTATCGTTTGAATCAAGTTGATAACGGAATCGCAATTTTGATATATAGTGGAATTATTTTATGGGAACCATTTTTTATTTATTGCTGGCTCCAATTAAGGTATGAAAAAGCATTTGGTATCATTCCGGGAATTTTATTTGCAGGGCTAAGTTTGATGGCGTATCATATTGGCACTTTCCCACCCATATCTCTTTTAGTGTTGCTTTTTTGGGGAACATTATTTGCAGTAATTTTTCATTTTGTGAGAAATCTATTTGTATTGTGGCCATTGACATGGAGCTTTTCGTCCACATTAGGTATTTTAATGGGAGGATATGAATTCACATGGGATATGGTCATGCAATGGTCGATAATACTAGCCATTCAAATTGGATTAATTATTTTTGCATGTTATTATAGGAAAAAAACAGGTAGAGGTAATGAATAAATGATCGATCCTATTCCATTGATAGTTTGGGTCGCTACGCTTGCTTTTTGTCTTCACTGGTTATTTAATGCGATAAAAATGAAAGTAAATTATGAAATAACTGCGGCTTTAGGTATATTATTCTATTTTACCGCCGCTTTTATTGGGCAGTATTTTACACCATTATTCGAACATTTAATAACAATAATAATTGGAATTACGCTAGTAATTTTAGGATTTTTTATATTTATCAGCCAAATCATGATAATGAAAAGATTAGGTCAGGGTGAGAATTGGGAGAATACTACTGCCATTATCGAAAAAGGATGGTTCAAATACATGCGCCATCCAATCTATTTTGGCTGTGCTCTTGCAGATATAGGGATAATAATTTGGATTCCTTCAATTTTTTCAATAATTGTGGCACTAGTTTCTTTAATCTTTTGTTTTTTAAGTTCATATTGGGAAGATAATGCAAATCTTGAGAAATTTGGGGATGTATATAAAGAATACATGAAAAATGTAAAACTCTGGGGAATTATTTAACTTCTTTTTTTTAAAAATTTATGGTGATGAATAAAAAATGTTAAAAAATAAGATACAGGCAAATAAAATAGAATCCAAATCAAATATGACAACTGAAGTTAAGCATGATAAAGATAAAAATAATAAAGATAAGATGAAATTTACTCTGGTGGATATTGTCTTTACAACATTATTTACAGGAGCTTTTATTATCCAACTTATTTTAATGATATTTTTTGTTAATGAAATTAGGATTGTCATTTTAACTTATATCGGATGGATAACATGGATATTCAGCCTTTTTTTTGGTCTTATAAATTTCCGAACATTTAAGAAAAGAGGTAAAGTCCCAAAAGGTAAAAGCTATGTAAATACTACAATTCTCGTTGATAAGGGGGCATATGCAATTGTTCGACATCCACAATATTTAGGAGGAATATTATTTTCTATAAGCATTACTTTGTGGACTCAAATATGGCTCTCCTTAGTTCTTAGTATCGTGATTATTGTTTTAACATACCATTGGACTTATACTGAAGAAAAAAACCTTATTGAGAAATTTGGTGTTGATTACATAAATTACAAAAAAAAAGTGTCGAGACTTAACCCAATACTAGGAATTATTAAATACATGAAAAGAAAAAATAAATACTAAAAGAAAATAAGAACTATATAGAATTACTCTGTAGAGATTTTAGAAATTGTGAAGAAAATTATTATAAGAAAAGCAGTAAAGCTTAGCCCAGTAGTCGAGTGGATAAGACGCTTGCCTGCGAAGCAAGTGATCAGGGGTTCAATCTTCTCAAAAATTCTTTAAGAAGGAAAAATTCCCCTCTGGGCTACTTTATATCTATTCAATGTAATTTAATACTTCTTTTATCGATTTTATTTTTATTAAATTTGGTAAATTAATTTCTCTTTCAAAGGGAAATTCGTATTCTCTTTCTTTTAAGATAAGTTGCATACCTGCCCTATCAGCACCAACTGCGTCGGCAGCTTCGTCACCCACCATCATACAATCCTTTGCATCGTCTTTGTTTAATCCCATTTTCTTTAATGTATAGAAGAAAATATCTGGATTGGGTTTTCTTTTCCCAAACTTTGCTGAAGTAACGATTGCATCAAAATAATGCTTCATTTCATGATTTTTGAGCAAATTCTTTATAGTTTTATGGTTTGGATGATTTGAAATAAGACCTATTTTTAGGTATGAAGATTGAGATAGTGATTCTAAGGTGAATCTCGTTTCTTTATAGGGTTTCCATTCTTCTTCTTCACAAGAATGATAGATTTCAGCTAAGTTTTCTATAAACTCTTCTTTAATGTTCTCTTCTTTAATATTGTAACCTCTTTCTTTTAGCGCAGTCAATACGCTTTTGAATAACAGTGTAGTTGGAAATTCTTCCTTCGTTTTTATTGACGATTTAAAAAAGGTATTTCTTTTTCTGTTGAAGATTTTAATAAAATTATTTATTTCTTTTTCTTCTATTATATTCTCTTGTTTTAGAATATCAAGTGATTTCAATAATCCACGATTAAAACAATCGTAATATTTTTCAATTGATGGATTCTCAAAGGAAAACAGTGTAAAACCAAAATCAAATATCAATCCTTTTACTCTCATTCTATATATATTAATAACTTAAATCAATATTAAACTATCTCTCTCAGAATTTAAAATGGAATTTTTTTTTATATTAATAATTTAATAGAAAAGTAATTTTTAAAATCATACTTTAATTATTATTAGAATAATGTCAATGGATAAATGGTTGGACGATAAAGATACCGCTGAGGAAAAGAAATTAAGAGAAGAAACATACGCCAAATTGTCTAAAGGGGAAAAAAAGGATTTAAAAGTTCAAAAGATTCGTAAAATAGTACAGAAGAATGAAAACGCGAGTAATAAAAACGATAAAAGAACGGAGTTTTTGAACAGTGTCATTGAATTTAAGGATTGGTTAGATAATAGATCTTATTTAAAGGGAGATTTAGAAAGAATAGAAACATGGGTCGCAAATTTATATTTAATTCTTACTGCCAGTTTGGAACAACAAAAAGAAGCTTCGGGAGAATTTGGTAAAAAACATTTGATTAATAATTATAAATCGATTCCGGTTAATTTTTTGGACGAAAAAACCAGAATAGCTTTAAATAAGAAACTTAAAAACACGACAAGAACGACTTCAGATAACTACTATTTAAGAAAATTAAAAACTCTTGTAAAAGAAAAATTAAAAGAAGCGGAATATTTAGAAATTTTAAGAGAAATATTAGATTAGATAGTTGATGTTGAAGATGAAAATTATTTGCCCAATTGCAGGTGTTGGAAAACGACTACAACCATTTACCTATTCAAAACCCAAAGCTTTTCTAAAAGTCGCTGGCAAAAGACTAATCGACCATATACTTATAAAGTTAAAAAGTACTTTTCCTAAAGGAACCGTTATAACATTTATTGTAGGGTATAAAAAAAGGCAGATTACTGAATACCTAATTGAGCACTTTTCAGATTATTTCAAACTTCAATTTATCGATCAGAAACCTCTAGGATATTCGGCTGATACACCTTTTTTCAGCGGTCTTGGAGATGCAATATTATTAGCTAAGGAATTTGCTATTGACGACGATTGTTTTATATTCTTAAGTGATAGACTACCAATGGAAGATTATTCTTCTATTTTATTAACTTATCATCAAGGAAATTGCGATGGAGTTATTAATATTAAAGAGGTTGAGAACCCTCAATTCTATGGAGTTACAGTATTAGACTCTAACGATTTTATAACAAAAATTGTTGAAAAACCACAAGTTCACATTTCTGATTACGCCGTTTCCGGAGCTTATATTTTTGGAAAGAAATCCGTTTCTAGATTATTTGAGCTTTTAGAGGAACAGAGTAAAGTAAAAATAGTAAATGGAAAAGAGCATCAATTTACACCCATAATTGAACAGCTTATAGAAGAGGGAATAAAGCTTAAGGGTAACGTGATGCAGAAAGAGATCTTAGATTTTGGACGGCCAGAAACGTTACTTGAGGGAAATCGTTATTTATTATCTGAAAGTAAATTAAAAGATCCTCTTTACGAAAGTTTGTTCAAATCAGGAAATATAATAGATTCAAAAATAGTACCTCCTGTGTTGATTGGAGAAAATGTAAGAATCAAAAATTCAATTATAGGTCCAAATGTCTCGATTGGAGATGATGTAGAATTAGAAAAATGCATTCTCTCAGAATCAGTAATAGGAGATGGCGTGTTATTGAAGAAAATTATATCCTCTAACAGTATTATCGGCGATTACTCAATTTTAGAAGATTTAATAAAAAATAACATAACTATTGGCGACTCTACTTACATTACAACGTCAAATATGAAGTCATTTTAAAAAAAAGAAAATTTATTTGAATTGGGGTTTTTTATCTTGCCAAGGAGCGATTTCTTCAAAAGCTTTTGAGACTTGAAGAACTGTTTTTTCATCATAACGCTTACCAACAATTTGCATTCCAATTGGTAAACCAGAACTAGTCCAACCAGATGGAATTGAAGCAGCAGGTAGACCAGTCATGTTAAAAGGAAATGTATATGACATCCAACTTACGGTATTTAATGCTTTTTTGCCTATTGTTGGAAAAGTTGTCCCAGTTTCTAACCAACCAGGTTTAAAGGCAGGATGTGGTGTTGTTGGTGTAATCAAAACATCATATTCCTTGAAATATTGATACATGACTTCATAAACTCGCTTTCTCTGTTCTCTAGCTTTCCCAATATTCATAGAATTGTTATCAAGACCTAATCTTATTGTAGCTTTTAAATCTGGAGTGATGACTTCAGGTCGATTAATATAATCTTTTTGTAAATCATAAGCATATCCTATACTGACCAAAGTTTTAAAAGCTGTACCAGGATTTTTGATTTTTAATTTTGTTTCTTCCACATCCCAATCATAATTTTCAAACTTCTGAACACCATTAAGAACACTTTCTCGAACTTCCTCTTCAAGAATTTTATTAAAACCTAATGTCATTGAATATCCAATCTTTAATTTTCTAGGTTTATCTTCAAAGATTTTAGTATAATCGATGTTATCGTCGGGGAATGAATTACTGTCACCCGGATGGTGTCCTTTCATCACATTCAGCATTAAAGCAGCATCCTTTACATAACGAACTATTGGTCCATAATGGTCCATTGACCAAAATGCAATGGTCTCATGAGGGAATCTAGGAATGCGGCCGAATGTTGGCTTTAACCCATAAACTCCACAACAACTGCTAGGAAGTCTAATTGAACCTCCTCCATCTGATCCTAAAGCTAAAGGTCCTAATCCAGCTGCAACTGAAGAAGCTGCACCTCCACTCGATCCTCCAGAATTTGTCTCTGTATCCCAGGGATTTTTTGTTTCTCCAAAAATCTTATTATTTGTAAGACCAACGGACCCGAATTCGGGAGTATTTGTTTTTCCTAGAATCACACATCCTGCATTTTTTAATCGTTCTACAACAACTTCATCCTCATCAGGAATGAAATTCTCGTGTAATAGTGAACCATAAGTAGTTCTAATCCCTTTTAATAGCATTAGATCTTTAATTGAAGTAGGAATTCCATGCAATAATCCTAATTTTTCACCTTTTTTAACAGCGTTATCCGCATTTTTTGCCATATCTCGGGCTAAATCGAATGTAGGAGTACAATAAGCATTAATTATTGGGTTTATTTTTTCAACTCTTTCAATTATAGTTTCAGTTATTTCAGTAGAGGTCAGTTCTTGCGTCTTAATTTTTTCTAACATCTCGTAAGCTGATATATAACATATTTCGTCTTTTTTCACATTTTTTCACCTTAAATTTAATTAAATATCTTCTATAATAAATCAAAAATAAATATTTTTATTGATATTTTATATTTAATCGAGGTATTTTAAATATTTGCAAGTTTTGTAATATTTTAAACAGATCCAAAAATCTTAAATCAAATTTTTAAATTAAAGAAAATATTTATTTTTCAATTTATTATAGAAGATATTCTATTGTAAAAATTTTACGTAAAAACTTTTTGATGGTAAAGTGTGAAACAAAAACATAAAATTATTTGCTCAATTGTTTTGCTGAATTTCATTATATTTAGTTGTTGCTTTAGTTTCAATGTTAAGGCACAGGAGGGTCCTCAACACACAATAGGGTTTAACGAGGGAACTGAATTAGTTTGGGAGGTAACGCAATTAGATTTAAGCAGCTTTAGAGATGTATTTGGATTTGATCCCAATTTTGAGTTAGGAGATCAAATAAGAATGGTTATTAGGGATATTCAAGAAGCTACTGACCTTTGGTTAATATATGTAGAATTCTGGGATTATAAAACTGATTGGAGTTTGAGTGGAGAAGTGATCCCTATCTCTATTGGAAAGTATCCTGAAAACTACGATGATTATCTATTCTGCCTCACTCCAATTGACGACTACTTGGATAAAGTTATTGATAGTTTAACATCGGAGTATTACAGATTAGGGTATTCGATATTTAAGCAGGAAAGAAGTGATACTGGAAAGGATTATAAATGGGAAAAAGAATTTGATACTAGAGGAATTCTTGCGGTAGAAACTAATTACGATGAATTTGACCAAGTCATAGTTAGACTGGAAGGAACGTTTCGGATTATCCCTTTTGGGACGTATTTTATAGGATTTTCAATAGTGGCTATTGCTGCTATAATTTTCATTTCTTTAAAAAAGAAAAAAATAAGAACTACTTCTTTTTAATGTGATAGTTAGCAATATGATTTTCTATTTTTAAAAAAAAATATTTAAAAATTTCAATTTAAAGACTTTTTATATCAAAACGGTTAAAGAAAAATAGGTATTAGCTTAAGGTTAAAATTTTTACAGGAATTAATTGTGTGAAGTTAAAATTTAAAGTCTTTTTGCCATTTTTTATATCCAATCTGCCAAAGCTTTAGTCTAGGTTTATTTACTTTATTGTCTACTTCAATTTCAGATTGAGGATGGTCCATAATACTATGATAACGTTCATAATATTCTTCAGCACTAGAAACCCCTTCAATCATATTTAAAATAGCTTTTTCTGTAAAATACAGGATTAAATCTGGTTTAATATCGGGCACCTGTTTTGTCATCTCAAGCGATTTTTCATTCATTTTGAGTAAAAAAAAGTTTAGTTTGATGTTCGCATCAGCAGTGGATTGCTCAGTGATAATATATTCCCAACATGCATTTACGTGTAAATGCCTCATTAAATCTAATTGATTTGGAAAAAATTCTTTTAATTTGGTATATAATTTATCAGGTTCCATTGTGTGTATGAAATTTATTTAATTTTTTCTAAATTCAGCGGAGTACCGTCATAAATATATTTTCCATAAACTAACTCTTGAGGATAATATTTACAACCAGCTGGATAAGCAGAATCTTTAACACCACCTAGAGAAACTGTGATATCGACCAGCATTGGTCTTGCGTTGATGTAAATATTGGCAGCTTCTAATTGATTCTTAAAAACTTCAATATTGTTCAAATTTGATGTGTAAACTACCGCTCTCATA